>JANMOF010000094.1:0-1958 GCA_031368925.1 Leptospiraceae bacterium | reverse complement strand
GTCCTGGTCATCGAAGACGACCAGGACATTCAATCCGTGCTGGATCAGGTCCTGAGGGACGGCGGCTTCGAGCGTATTTACAGGACAGTAATCACAAGATTGTTTATCGGCAGACATAGGGAAAGCAGGGTATTCATTTGCAAATAAGCTATCCCAGAATGGTCGAAACATTTCTTCTTCATAATTCACTAATTCGCCCTTACATAAAACCGGTAGATTATTTTGAGGAAAATGCAGAATTGCCGGTGCTAAGTGAATAGATTCAATTTGGAAATAATCTTTTATTTCCTTCTTAATTTGTTCTGATTGATTGACTACAAATGCAGTAAACCCGGCAAGGATTCTTTTTTTGTCCTTAACGCTACTTGCAGTGGTCATCCACGTCAAATATAGAGTATCCCCCTCTAACAAAAATAAATCTACATCTGCCTTAATTGGCTCATTCCAAATCGTAGGTGTGGAAAACACAATAGCGTCTAATGTCTTATTTGCCTCAGAATAAAATTTTCCTTTCTTATAAATTTTACATTCCGCAGCCAATTGAGAATAGAATGGTAATAAATAAACTTCCAAGTATTCTTTAAAATTTAGCTCGGCAACTTTTCCTAATACGCCAAATGGAATTTCACCAGACTCAGCTCTTTTAGAATTGAAAATTTTCTCCGTAATTATAGTAGCATCTTGCTTTGGGTCTTGACCGAGGTAAGAAAAAACTTCCTTAATAAAGAGATGTCTTCTAAGTGAATCTATTGATTCGACATCCCCGCTAACATCGCTCTCTTCGTCTGTATGAACAGAATATTGGAAAAAGAATTTCTTCGGGCACTCCATATAACTGACAAATTTATTTACCGACAAATTCTTATTTTGCGCTAAAAAAGAATGCTCTTTGTCTATGGACGTTCGAAAGAAGTAAGATTTGATTTTATGGTTTAGATTTTTGTTAGAGGTTAATAAATCTATTTCGCCAGACAAGGTAGAATCAGAATTTTCAATCCAGTCAGGGTAAGATGTTTTTAGCAAAGTAAGATTTACTTCTCTTTGCTTTAAATCAATTAAATCAAATGTTTCTTTTTCGAATACTTTGCTTTCAGACATTTTATATTCTAAGTAAGAAAAAAGGGGGATTTTTTTATAAGTAGAATTTTGACTATTTGAATTACTTCGAACCCAATCCAATTCACGCGCCGGATAATATTCCCTATCCTTAATTGTATCTAAACTTACGTAGCTAAAAAAATATTGCCTAGCATTGTGATTAAAAATATGATAGAAATAATTCTTTAATTTCAAAGCAGAATCAAGCCTTGTAGAATGAGCCATATCTTCTATCATGACGGAGTCGTGCTTGCTAGAATAACTGGAAAATCTTCTTTCATCAAGTCCAACTAAATATACATAGTCAAAGCTAGGATCAATCACATCCATCAGTTCCCCTATCACAACTCCATTTTTTAGAACTCTAGAATCCCCCTCCGTCCATGACTCCATTAACGTGAGTAAAATATCTACGAAGTCATCTAGAGAAAAATGTATCTTACCCCCAAGAATAGAATTTAACTCGGAATCTATTGATTCAATACTAGTAAGTAGAGCGTTTACTTTTGCCTTGCCTCTCTCATTTAATCGTTCTACTTCATCCGATTGGTTATATCGCAGGGTGGAATTTAAATAAGTGTCGATTATAATTCTAAAAAATTTACTAAAATCACTCAGGCTAGTAAAGTCTTCTTTTAAACCGATCAAATCTTGCAGCAAAGACGAACTAACCTCAAGAAATTCATACACTTCTTCTAACAATTCTACTTCTAAGTTAATAGAGTCCTCAGTTGTATCTCCAATTAAAATAGAATTTAACCTAGTCCAAAGACTCTCCCATGTCATCAGGTTTGATTCACGAAAGCCTTGCTTTTTTTTATGCTGCTTATCTAAAAATCCAGATAGATTCATTCGCGAAA
>JANMOF010000034.1:0-5282 GCA_031368925.1 Leptospiraceae bacterium | reverse complement strand
TATACAAATTCTCAGGAAATGAGATTAAGGTATTATTGTACCTTCTTGTAACCAGGAATTTGAAAGACAAAAAGTATGGTCTTGTCAAAGAAATAGCAACGTATACCGGATTTCATCCAAATACTGTTTATTCTATCGTTCATTCCTTAAAAGAAAAGGGGATAGTTCGAAGTAGGCGAGTTAAGTCCGGCAACCTGGTATGTATCAATTTTTTTAAGAAGGATATTTCATTTAAAGAAGTATTCGAAAAAGTAGGGGAAAACATAGCTTCTGGAATTGCAAAAATTTTTCCTGGAATTAGGTATCTTTACTTTAAAGATAAAGATAATCGAGACTCTACAAATAGTACTCAGTTGGATAATTTTTTCACATCCTTTTTAGTTCGAATCCCTGGGACAGAGAATTCTTTTACTTTGGACTCAAGTGAACGTTCTATTTTTCGAGAGCTGACAGGAAACCATCTTAAGCTATTACTTTTTTTTAAGTACCTATCTCAATTTAAGGACTGCCTATTTTTTAAAGCTGCTTATGTAAGGATAGAAAAGGCAACTGGAATTAAACGCACTACCATTAGCAAACTTCTAAACGAACTTTGTGATAAATATAAAATTATTGGTAGAGAAAATTATATGAAAAACAGAAAGCGCTATTTCTTTAATTACCTCATAGATGGAGTATTAACTTCTGAAAAAAGAGCTGCACAAAAAGCTAAATCTATTTTAACAAAATCTGAAGTTCAGAACGATCAGGTTTCACAAAAAACGGATTTTCTATGTACTAAACAAATAAATAATCTTATTAAAGACATTTCTGAGAAAAAAAGTTTTGAGACTTTGGTTGCTTCAAAGAGTCAAGAAACTAAGTTGGAAGCAGAACCCAAAGTCATCGAGAGTAGGGTAGGTGAGTTAAGAGACTTTCCAATGCAAACGTATCCTATAGCAAAATCATCTGAACCTATTAAGGACAACGATATAGACTTAAACTTTCTCGAAGACCTAAGACGATTGAGACCAGGTTATTATCATAAACCTAATGTGACGTAAACAGATGTTAAGACGAAAATAAAAGAGTTGCCAAAATTTACGGTAGATGTATTAATAGGACATAACCCGAGGTTATATAGAATGAGTGAAGATTTGTTTAACAAAGATGAATATCTTACAGAAGAAGGAAAAGGGGAAAAGGAATATACCGATGGTAAAAATTTTCTTTTCTCGGTCATAGCGTTTGTGTGCATAAAACCAGTAACTTTTATATTTGGCGCAGTTCTAGGAATTATTCAAAGATCTTTATTCACTGCTTCCAATGATGGTCAAACAAGTAAGAAAGATTTACTTCCTTCTCAAAAAGAAATCGCAGGAAAAGAATTTAAAGAATTTGGAAATAAACTAAAAGATTATGGTAAAGAGTCTTTGACACAAAAGCAAATAGATGCATTAGCGAGGAAAGAATATGAATAATGTTACTCTTCGTTATCCAGTAAATGGTAGTCTAATTTTTCAATTTAATAAACTTGAAATTCCTTCGCCTTCTGAATTAAGAAATATGTTTGCTTCATTTACTGAAGATGATTGGCAAAATTGGGAAGCTAATAGTGGTTATTTATTCTTATCTTCCTTCGGCTTTCTAGAAAAATTGGCGGAAGGGGATTTTGATATTAACGAATACGAAAGATTAGCCTCTCTGGCAAGAGAACATGCTATGATAAGAATTGGGTACGCTCCAACCAAACCATTGGTAGCAAAAGAGCTGATTGGCAGTTTGGATAAAAATGGTTATTATATTATTAGAGAGTCCCATGATATGGTAATGGATTTTTATGAAGCTACTCAGTCTTTCAAATCTCCTTATCATTTAATCGACGAATTTGAAAATTTCAAAAAAGGCGAATTTTTAGAAATAGGAAATTGGGAAAGTAGAGTAGGGTAACTTCATAATTGAAAAAGTATACTATCCTTTGGATAGCTTTTTGAATAAAATAAGGTGATAAAAATTAGCCGATCATGTTAAAGGATTACAAATATGAGACGAAAAATATACGATGCGGCATTTAGAGCAAAAGTCGCATTGAAAGCAATAAAGGGTACGCGAACTTTAAAGTATGAGAATTTTTATCGACATTCTTATTAAATTGTTCAGGAACTAATGAAAAGTTTGCGCTATTACTTTAATTATTCTACCAAACAGGCTTAGAAATAGAAATTCGATGAAATTAAAAATAGAGTAGGGGAGTTTGTATAAAAAAATCAACTCCCGAAAAAATAATCGTATAGTAGAGACATTAGGCTCTTGTATAAGCATTTTTAGATTATAAATTAAATTACTGCATCACCTTTACTTTTTTTTTAAATAATGTTTCCATTCTTGCCAATTTTGATAATCTGAATTTCCCAAAAATCGGCTTTCGGCGAATGCTTCAGAATCTTCTTGTCTTTGGTGGGTTGCTTCTCTTAGTGAAAGAGTAGATTTAAGACCGTATCCAAAGTTATCTTTCGAATCTTTTAGAATAGGATTACGTTTTATAAATAATTTTGTGTAGCCTTCCTTGCTCCATTGAATAAATTCAGAGTCTGTTTTATATTCCGAATAATCTTCTTGATTCATAAGAACTTCTTCTTTTTCTGTAATCATACATTCACCTAAAATACCTTTATTTATGATAGACTTTTAAACGGAAATCCAAAAACGAATAGTTGACTAGCCAATCCTCAAAAATAAGCAATAGGGTATTGTAAAATCATAGGCTTTATGAATTTAGTCTATTTCTACTTCTGCTATGTGGGATCAAATCGGAAGTCGAGATGGTATAGGGAAAGTAATAAAACGTGAACTGTCGACATTTTGTCGACGGATCAAAATCAATTCCAGTTATTACTGTCTTGGAACCAACTGAATTTTATTACGAGTCTGTTGCGAAATACGGTTTGTATATATTGAACCATTTAGCTTTGCCTTATACTATAAGTTTATGAATGCAACGAATAGAAATATCCCATTTTGCAAGAGATTCATGCCTAAGTTTTAGTTTTACTCTATAAGAAGAGATTAATCTTTAAAAACCTCTGGTTTCCTAATTTATCTATTGAATTTTATTGGCTACTTTTATATAGTGATTTCTATAGAAATTGTGTCTACGTTAGTCCAAATTCATTTTCTTTCAAAAAAAATAATTAAATTATGCCAAGAATATTTGATAACATAGAATTAAAACTATTACCCTCACTTGTTAGTACCCTTAAATTATCTCATAAAGCTGAGTTTTGTGTCGGCTACTTTAATTTAAGAGGCTGGAAACAATTACTTCCTTATATAGAAGGATGGAATGGCTCAGAGGAAAATCAATGTAAACTCCTTATCCGTATGAATGAAACGTCACCAGAAGAAGATTTGAAAAATATGCTGAGTTTTTCAAATAGTGAAACTACAATTGATAGACAACAATTAGTCAAGTTTAAGCATAAGTTAGCAATGCAATTAAGAGAGCAGCTAACATACGGAACCCCAACGCACCAAGACGAAATGGCATTGCGTCAATTAGTATCTCAATTAAAAGCTAAGAAGCTTGTCGTAAAACTTTTTATCAAACATAGGAAGAGTTTAGGAAGGGCAAAGTATGATATTTGATTCTATACAATTTCAATTTGATGAAAATGGCAGAAACGAAAACGCTGAGCTGATAGAACTTAAAGGAATCAATTTATTTGTTGGTGCGAATAATTCCGGTAAGACGTTTGCATTAGAGGAGATTGGGAAATTTTTCAAACATGATATTGACGGGAAACAACGAAAAACCGATATACATGATTTTTCAATCACTTCAGTAGAAAAGTTTCAATCTATAAAAAATATTATTTTAGGGTATAGCGACCAAGTTTTTCAACAAATTGAATCTGCAATCAGAAAAGACTTTTGGACATATGAAGATGAAGAAATTGAAAGACAAAATCAGAAACGAAAAAAGACGGGAGAAAACGTAAAAAATACATTACAAGAAAAAAAGGCTATATCTCTACAAAAATTATTGAATTCGAATAGTATCAATTTAGATAAACTAAAAAACAACTCTAAAGTAGATTTTAATTCTTTTTTAGAAAATGTCACCCAAAAAAGTAGCTACCGACTTTTGGACAAGCCTTTAAAGTCAATATGGATAGCCTCTGGGGGTAAATCTGACGAGTTTATACCGACTAATAAGAATAATATATATTTACCTCTTTATGTGAATCTACTCAAAAAAATATATAAGAACAATATTGCCAAAAAACTATGGGAAAAGAAAATAATTAATCCTTCTGGCTATTTACCATTTGTATCTATAGAAAAGACTTCGTTTTCTTCTATAAAGGATAATAAGCTAAAATTTACTTTCCCTTCAAATGTTCCAATTGAAATAGTCGAAGACTTTGAAAAAGTCAGAGAAATTATAAAAACTAAACTTGGCTTTATGATTTCTATAGATTTTAACCAAACACCTATTGCCTATCGAATTTGTGACGATGAGGAATATAAAAAGTATGAATTGCATTTAACCAGGGAGTCAAAAGAATATTTTGAGAAGCAAACTCCTTTAGAAAAATATAGCCTTGGGATTAAATCTATCATTTATCTTTTATTTCAAATTTACTCATCTAAAAACCCCATTTTTCTTTTAGATGAGCCAGATGTATTTCTTCATCCGCCCTATGCAAGAAAACTTGGTTCTATTCTAGCTTCCCATTCGAAGGAATTCAATTCACAATTTTTTATTGCAACGCATAATCAAAATTTACTGCAAGGATTTTTAGAGAGTGGAGAAAATGTAAATGTATTTCGATTCTCCTATAAAAATAAGACACCAAAGTTAAATAAATTAAAATCAACTGATCTTCAAATAATTTTAAAAAATCCTAGACTCCGTTTTTCTGGAATTCTGGAATCCATTTTTTCTGATGGTGTTATCCTTGTCGAAGGTGAACATGATAGAAGGGTATATTATCAAGCATTAGAGTTATATTTAAATTTCCATCCAGAAGATAGAATTGATGGATTAAATTTTGTATATTCAGATGGAAAACCAAATACAGCAACAATGGTTGAAATGCTCAGAAAATTAGGAATACCAACGACAATTATACTAGATGCGGATGCTGTTGTAGGAGAGGGAATTATTGAGAATATTTTTAGTCAGACTAAACATTTGGATAAAAAAAATATAAAAACATCAAAGGAGACTTTCGTTAATCAATTAGAAATTCAACTTAAACAAGAAAATCAGTCAATTACAAAAAACGAATACTTAAAGG
>JANMOF010000585.1:0-24435 GCA_031368925.1 Leptospiraceae bacterium | reverse complement strand
CATTTTGGGCATCATTACATCGAGTAGGATTAAGTCTGGTTTTATTTTTTCTAAGAGACCTAATGCCTGTAATCCATTAGTCGCTACTATAATTTTGTAGCCGATATTTTTTAGAACAGTTCCCAGGAGTTGGATATTTTTGGGTGTATCATCTACGATTAGTATATAGGCGTTTTTTAAATTAGCTAGCATAGTTTGACCTTAGGTCTTCCAAAAGCTCCGGGTATGCTTTAAGCAAAACTAAAAGAGAGTTCATATCGAACAGTAACGCTTTTGCTTGTAAATTATCGGAGTATTTCTTAAATGGAGCATAATCATATTTATCCCCTAGATATTTAATTTTATATGCAAATTCTTCTATTTCATTAATACTAGAAATGTCCGATAACTTTTTCCATTCTGAATATAAATCAGCTTCCATTTCTTCTAGGAGGGGTTTTAAACTTTTTATTCCTTCCTCATCTAAATGAATTTTTGCAATTTTCTCAATATTATTTGAGGCAAATACACCTTTGCTTTCACTAAGCTGGCTTTGGTTCTTTGGTGAAACATCCTTTGTTATAAGAGCATCATATAAAATTATTTGAAAAATGCTGCCTTTGCCCACTTCACTTTTAATTGAGATTGATCCATTCATAAGTTTTACAAGTCGATTAGAGATGGCAAGTCCTAGTCCTGTTCCTCCGTATTTGGAATGACTCTGTCCTTTTTGCTGGGTAAACGCTTCAAAGATTAAGCTTTGCTCTTCAAGAGGAACGCCTATACCTGTATCCTCGACCGTAAAAATTAAATCCATATATTGAATTGATTCCTTTATCTCTCCGGGTTTAGCGGTTAATCGAATATAGCCTTTGTCTGTGAATTTAATTGCATTGCTAAGTAAATTTAAAAAGATTTGCCTGCATCTGATTTCATCAAGGATTATTTCTTTTGGAAGACTCGGGTCAACTATAATTTGTAAATCTAGATTTTTCTCCTGTAATTTCTGAGAAAAAATATCCCTGGTTTCTGCAAATACATCCATTATATTAACGGGAGATAACTCCAGCTCAAGTTTACCTGATTCAACTTTTGATAAGTCTAGAATGTCGTTTATTAGGGCTAACAAAGTTTTTCCGCTAGAGACAATATTTTCCAGATATTTTTTTTGGATTTCATCAGAGATAGAACCTTTTAAAATTTCAGTGAACCCTATGATTGCATTCATTGGCGTTCGAATTTCATGGCTTATGTTTGCCAGGAATTCTCCTTTGATTTTGCTTGCCTCTTCTGCTGCCTTCTTTGCTACAACCTGCTCGGTAATGTCTAGACCGAATCCAATAAGCCCACTGGTTGATTCATCTAAGAAGAAATAATTTTGGAAAAACCATTCTTTTCCATCATTGTAAAGTCCACTTGAAATAAATACCTGTGGTTCATCATCTAGCGCTTTATGAAATTCGGGCGCAAACTCATGATAAACCTCAAATATGTTTACATTGATTGCCTGGTTATCAAATAAGCCCATTTTTTTTAAGCCAGCACCTGTGCTCTGGGTTATTATTCCATTTTGGTCTACGCGGAAAACTACGACTGGCATGTTTGCTAGAATTCCGCCGAGCATCTGACTTTTTTCATTTATTTCTTTTTCGATTTTCTTTCTTTCGGTGATATTTCGCATAACGGCGTGAACTTCAAGGTTGCCGGTATTGTGATTTATAATATATCTGGATACAACCTCTGTCCATATAGTGCTTCTATCTTTTTTGTATTGCTCAATTTCATCTACATAGATTCCCTTTAGAGATTTTTTCCCGGACGATATTCTCTTTAACCTTAAAGGAAAAGATTTTTTTGCATACCGGAGGGATGCAGGAGTCAAGAAATCTTCATATGAGTTAGACATGATTTCAAGCACTGAATAATCGGTTAGATTTTTGATAGAAGGGCTAATATATAGTAGCTTCATAGATTTAGCTTCGATTACTAAAATCACGTCCGCCATATTTTCCGTTATAATTCTATACCTTTCTTCGTTCTCAATCAAAGCCTCTTCCGCTAATTTCCTTTCTGTTATGTCGCGGATATTCGTAAGTATTCCCACATTTACACTTTCATTTTGGTAGATTGCATGTTGAATTTCGATTGGAAAACTAGTCTTGTCTTTTCTGATTGCAATACTTTCATAGGCATAATTGTTATAATCTGAACTCAATAACGAACTCATTATAGATGCGATTTTTTCCTTTTCGGTCGGAATTGCGAAGTCAACTGCATGTAATTCCCGCAATTCTTCGATAGAGTCGTAGCCAAACATCCGGAGCATATTATTATTAGCCCAAAGTATAGAATAGTCTAGCCCTATTAATAAAATTGCGTCTGGTGAAATTTCTATTAGGGTTCGAAAAAGTTCTTCGTTTCTTCTGACTTCTTTTTCAATTTTAGTTTTCTCCGCGTCAATTTTTCTGTGATCATCTACCATTTGGTTGAATGTTTTAATGAAATTTCCGAGCTCATCTTTTGATTCATATTCTATTCTAACCTTCCAATCACCTTTAGCAATTCGATTTGCCGCAGATTCTGCTAGTTGAAGTGGAAAAACAAATTGCTTAAATGTATAGTAAATTACCAGGTAAATGAAAATAACTGTGAAAGTGGAAGTAAGTATCATTTGTAGTAATAGTGAATAATAAGAATTATCCACTATTTGATTTGACTCTAACTCTCCTTGCTGGTTTAGTAGGAGCATTTCATTCAGATCTGACTTAACTAGTTCCATTTGGATTTTGGATTTTTCCAAAAGAGTAGTAATGCCCTGTTTATTCGGTGAACTCGATTTCTCTATTAACTCTTTATGTGCATTGAAATAGGTATCAATATCTAATGAGAATTTCTTATATACGCTTTTTTCCTCTTTCTCTATGCTCAGGGTTTCATAGTAGATTTTATTTTTTAAAAAATCTTTCTGTAGAAAATTTATTTTATCCTCAACCTTTAATTTTTCTTCTCGACTATTTGCTAGAGTATGTTTGGATTCCAACTTCGCGATGCTGTCTAATTGATTTATCATTTCCGAAATTTTTAGAATACTTCGCATCCATTTATTATGAATTTCTTTCGTTTCTTCATGGATTCTATTCACCAGGTGGATGGAAAGAGATACCCCAATTACAATTAAGAGGCAAATGATAGATATCCCCACGAGTGCCTTACTCTTGATTTTTAGCTGGTTATACCAACTAACGGTTGTTATATAATATTTCGTGGATCCCATTAACTGCTTACGACTCTATTAATAATTTGTTTAATTGAATCTACGTGAATTGGATTTAAAATAAAGTCACTAGCTCCCGATTTATATATGAGAGATTCGTTTGTTGCATTATTTTCTTTAGTAATTGCAACGATATAGCAATCTTCTTTGGACATATTCAAATTTTTTCGTAATGTTGTTATTAGCCTGTAACCATCTATTTCGGATGCGTCAACATTAATAAATACCAGGGAGGGCTTCATATTTTCGCAAATTGAAATTGCATCGTTTGCTGTATATGCAGTTATTGTGTCCAGATTTTCTTTTTTTAGAATCATTTCTAATTCCCCGGCAAACACAATACTTATATCAATAATTAATGCTAGTGGCTTATTACTATTAAACACACTATTTGAACTTTTATTTCCAAGGAGACTATCGTTACAACGATTTATGTATAACGAATAAATCGGATCATCCGGTAGGAGTGCCTGGCAGAATGAAAACAAACTTTTTGCTTTTTCAATGAATCCACCGCGGTAAAGTGTCAGTGCTCGAAAGTATTCAG
Organism: Leptospiraceae bacterium; assembly: GCA_031368925.1. Classification (GTDB taxonomy): domain Bacteria; phylum Spirochaetota; class Leptospiria; order Leptospirales; family Leptospiraceae; genus UBA2033. Next base: position 20,635 of record JANMOF010000585.1, on the reverse strand, counting down.
AGGAGATTGATTTTTTCTTTTCGAAAATTTCAGGCATATCAGATCCAAAGTAATCATATATCGTAATGAATCCATCATTGCCACCAACGTGTAAATGTTCAATCTCGCGGCTATTGTCTTTTAATTCTTTTTTGAGCAAAGCATAAGTATCCGAAGAAATGATAATTGGAACGAAAAAAGATTTTGTGAGAGTTTCTATATTTTTTGCTATTCCGACAGCATTTCCAATTACAGTTGTATCCATTCTTTCCTTACCTCCGAGAGTTCCAAGTGTTACATATCCGGAGTGAATTCCAATTCCTATTTTGAAATTAAGTTTTCCTTGTTCGTTTTGGGAGTGGTTAAAAGCCTGTAGATATTGATTAATTTCGCCGGCTGCAATAACTGCATCTTCTGCGGAACCCGGAAATAAAACTACTATTTCGTCTCCGATAAACTTATCTATGAAACCATTATTTTTGCGGATAATTTCTGTTACACCTGTATAGTATTTATTTAATAAATCAAATATTTCCTCTGAACTTGCTTTTTCTGTAATTGAGGTAAATCCTCTTATGCCGCTAAATAGAATAGTCATATCTTTTTTTACTAGGTTTCCTAGGGAAACATCAGTTATACTTTCTTTATTTAAAATTCGTAGAAATTCTTTTGGAACAAAATTGCTATAGGCATTATTTACTATGCTCAGGTGATTTGAAAGTTTTTCTATATCCCTAAATGCCAGGGAGAACCTTCTTGAAAGGATAACCGACTGAGCAAGCAAAAAGATGAATACCCCTATTTGCATAAACTCACCTGTGATGATAAATTTTAGATTGTAAAGAATATCATTTAAAATAAAAATAATTAAGAAGTTTGTGCAAAGAAAAACTGTGATGGAATCATCTACTCTCTTAATAATAATTTTTATTTGGTAATAGTAAACTAAGACTATGGTTAAAATAAGAATGATATAATTGAAATCTACAAAGTAATTATAGATTTTTAGATTAAACAAGCACACGATCATTCCAAGAACTCCGCCAATCGAGACACTTATCTTTACTAGTCTTCCCGATACTTCATTTGGAAATAATTCTTGAAAAAATTTAAAAAATAAGGGTGCCAGGAGAAAGAATGAGAAATACTCAAACTTTGTGACTATTTCATAGTGGATATTTGGAATTAGCTGCACAATCATAATTTCACCGGTTGAAATAACGCGCATAAGAGTGATTAGGCAGAACAGAGCAAAGTATAAACTAGTAAGATCATTCTTTCTAAATAGAAAAAGCATGAAATGGTAGAGTGTCATAATTAAAATGCTTCCACCTAAAAGAAATTCAATGGAATTTCTCTCATATTTTAATTGTTGAATCTGTTCATGAGTTCCAATCACCGGAACGCTCCAAATTCCTCCATTTCGGTGATGGTAATTTGACACAATGATAACGAGGTCTAACGTTTCCTTTTCTGTTTCAAAGAAAAATGTATTTGTCCCATAGCCGGGAATTGATTCTTTTGCTGATGTTCCTACTTTCCCTTTAGAGGCTAATAGTTCGTTATCCATGTAGAGTTCGTAAGCAGTTGCTTGCTCTTTCATTCGCATGGCTAGTTTCTTTTTTGCTTGTTTATTTACTTTCGCAGGGAGTAAAATTTTTACTCGAAAGGTTGCATATCCATTTCCATCCACGATTTCATTTTCCAGTAACCTACCACGCCAGGAACTAGGAAATTCAAAGTAGGCAGAAGGAGTTTGATTTGCAATCGAATTTGATTGATCGCTTCGAAGTGTTTTTTTCCAATAGATTTCCCAATTTCCTTCTAGGTTGACTGCTCCCTGTTTTTCGAAATCCCAAAATGTCAGGTTGAGAATTCCATTCTCTACTTTGGGAGAATCTTTAAATACTAATCCTATATTGCAACTAGAGAAAAAAAGAATAAGAAGTAAGGAAGAAAACCTTTTTAGTAGAAACATATGCAATGTTTATCGTTACCTATGAAAAAAGAAATCTCTTTTACTAGACTTTTTTAGGAAAAAATAAATCTTGGGGTATTCGGATTAAAGCTAGAAAGCTTCGATGAGTTAAGTAAATAAAAAAGAAGAGAACCTCTTATGAGATTAAAAAAAATCCAATCCCTAGTCCTCGCAACTATTGGCACGATATTAGTTTTGCATTGTGCAGCCAAACCAGTAGACATTAAGAAACAAAATCCTAAACTCTATAAAGAGTTAATTCGGGATTATTCGATAGTGAGTGAGGAGCGACCTGGAAAGGTTGATACACTAAAGTTCATAGAGAATGAAACGCAATCTATCGTTGGAAAGGTAGATAAATTTCCAATCGAGTCTTGCACCTGGTTTTTTGATCGCAAGGTAAAAGATAAAACGGGAGCGGATGATACTTTTTTTCTAACTAAAGCAATTAATCTTAACTGCGGTGGACAATACTATATCATTGAGTTTGATAAAAAAAATGTTCAGGCTAACAAACTAAAATACCAAGGCGTTTATAAAAATATTTTTAATCAATTGTATAAAGCAGTTATTGTGGAAGCGTCGTGTAGTATTTACTCTACAACCAATAAAGAAGATGATGACAAAACTTCCGCAATAGAATGCTATCCTTACCCTTACGATCTAGACCGTTATACGAAAGTGCAAAAAAGAGAAGTCATTGCCGGATACTTCTTATATACCGAAAGCCAAGAAGTTTTGGATTCACTGATGAGTGCATCAACGGAAGAAAAAGAAAACTATAAAATTCTACAAGAACTGAAAAAAGATTTTGTAAGTGAAGAAACAGCTAATAATCAAAATATGAATCCTTCTATTGGTAAAAATTTTAATTTTAAGAATTGTGAATATATAGATTTCAGAGAAATGCCAATTGAAAATGCTAAAGGAAAAGAGTTAAAGGCAAAAGTAGACAAATTCGTAGAGTCCGATCTTACCGACCCCGCAAACAAGGAAAGCTTGAAAGATGCAATTGAAGAGTATCGAAATTGTGGAAATAGGTGCGTTAGCCGGGAGAAAGAAATTCAAATTCTTTTTGAGATCAAGAATGAAGAGGCAAAACGTAAAATTCTAATCATAAAAAAATTGAATTCTAAAGCTGAGCTTTCCAAATATAAGCGTTTCAAGTTTTATGCCGTTGATGGAAATCTGCGATCTATAGATTTTTCTATAAAAGGTGAAATCGAAAAAGTTTATCTAAATCCGAGTATTGACACGCCGGTAGCTCCAGAATCTAATGCAGAAATAAAAAATCCGGCTAAAGAAGATAAACCAGAAGCTGAAACAAAGCCAACTCCTATGGAAGAAGAAAAACCTAAGACCAAAAAAGGGAAAAAAGCAAAAACAACGGAAGTTGTGCAACCCATCCCTGAACCGGAGCCAGAAGTCTACACGGAGCCGGTTCCGAAGTAATCTCGTTTGGCAATCTACTAGTTACATTTTGTCTCAAATTCCTTTTGTGTAAAAAAAACCATTTTTACTGAGTCCAATTCTTCCGAAAATAAAAAAGATACTTGAGAGATTTCTTCTATCTTTATAAACTTGAAGTCCGAAATCTCTCTGGATTTATGAAAGGTGAGCAATGAGTAAACTAAAAACCGTAATGTTCGAAGAAGAGTCTGCTCTTGAGAAGCTAGAGAAAGAGCAAGTGGAAGTCATCGGTGATACAATCGATGAAAGCCTAAGACTTGCCGCCAAGCACTTCGGAAAAGAAATTTACCAGCTAGATTATGAAGTTTTGGAGCGGGGTAAAAAAAGTCTTATATTCTCGCAGCCATTTCGTATCCGAGTTTTCATTGCAAACCACGAAGATAATATTCACGAGCTAGAAGGATTAGATAAGAAGCTCACTGGAGGAAGTGGAAAACTCCTTTCTAAAGAATTAAAAAATCTTATAGCTCCGAAAGATGTAGATGGATGGGTTAGTATTAAGTATTACCGCCATGGACTTTATATGATGGAAATTCCGCCCATTGGAAATGGTAAAGTTGCTACTGTCGCTGATGTGCTTAAGAGACTTACTATGCGCGGGATTAATCCCCCGAGTGAAGCTGCTATCCAAAGTTTTCTAAATTCGAAATCTACAGAATACATGCGAATGGGAGAAGCTAAGCTAAAACCGTTTGCAGAAGCCGGCGTAAAAGTAGAAGTATCCGACGATAACATGAAAGCGTTTGTTACCCTGTTGCCTCCTAAAATAGGAGGAAGAGATTTAGAGGTTGCTGACGTAGTTTATGAATTAAAGAAAGAAGATATTGTATACGGAATTAAAGAAGATGTAATCCGAGAAGCGTTAGAAAACGAAAAATACAATGAACCATTTGTTGCCGCATCTGGTGATCCTGCTATTCACGGAAAAAATGCACAGATCGTATATCATGTTCGCACAGAAAAGAAAGTCGTTCTCAAAGAAGACGCTGCCGGAAAAGTCGACTATAAGGATTTGGATTTGATTGAGAACGTAGTTGTTGGACAATTGCTCGCCGAAAAAATACCGCCGGAAAAAGGAAAATATGGTCGTGATCTATTAAACCAAATGCTGGAAGCAAAAGACGGACAGGATATTCCCCTCAACCAAGGTAAGGGAACAATTCTTTCAGAAGACAAAATGAAATTAACCGCTGAAGTGAACGGACAAGTAATATTTGCCGAAGATCGTTTGTCTGTCGAGACAGTATATCGAATCAGTGGGGATGTGGGCATGCGCACTGGTAATGTTACTTTCTTAGGTTCCATCATAATCACAGGAAATATAGAAGATAACTTTCAAGTTAAAGCATCCGGAAATATCGAAATTTATGGAACAGTCCAAAAGGCACAAGTCGAAGCCGACGGAGATATCATCATTCGCCAGGGTGTTACTGGAAGAGGAGAAGCACGCATTGAATCCACTGGTGGAAACGTTGTTTCTAAATTCTTACAAGATGCGATAATAGTTACGGATAAAGATGTAATTGTTCAGGAAGTAATTATGAATTGTGATGTTAGTGCTGGCGGAAGAGTGATTTGCAATGGGAAAAAAGCAAATATCTTAGGCGGACGAATCAAGGCAGGTGTTTTGATTTCTGCAAAGAATATCGGATCTCCTGCTAATCCTACCACCGAGCTCATTGTTGGTGTAAATCCGAAGTATCTTAAACAAGTAGAGGATTATACTGCGAAGCGTAAAGAAGCACATGAAAAATTAGAAATTTTAAATAAGAGCCATAAGACCCTTAAAGCTAGACAAGAAGCCGATCCATCTTCATTTACGGAAGAGAATTTAACTTACCTCGGTAAATTAGAAGTCGGGGTGAAGAAGTTGGAAAAAAGAATCGCAGAATATGACAAGGAAATTCAGACTGTAAATTCATACATGGAACAGGTTGGAGATCAGGGCAAAGTCTATTTTGAAAAGAAAATGTATGGTGGTGTTTCTGTTAGAATTAAAAATGCAGAGCCATACAAGATTAAGAATGATATACAATCTAAAACTCTTTTTCTTTCTGAGAATAAAATTCAGATGAAAGCTTATGCTGACCCCGAAAGCGAAAAAGGAGACACAAGACGTGGTGGAAGACGAAAATAAAAAAAGTGGAGAATTTACTTGGAACTTTTAGCCTTAGTCCTTATCAATATTGTTTTTGGTATAATATTATATTATGCTGTTTCCATTAAAGTAACAAATAGTGTTCGTGATTACCAAATTGTAAAACTGAAAAAAGAAATCCAATCGCATACACTCTCCTTTTTTAAAGAATCAGAAAGTTACCTTGCCCTTATGGATTCGAGAATAGCAGTTTTAAAAAATCTGCTTCATAAAGCAGAATCTATGGGGATTAATTTTCATAATCTTCCCGAGCAGGAAAAAATTAATCTCGCGAATTCTTCTTTTAAAGAATCTGAACCCCAGTTTAAGAATAAACCGTTAGCCGCTAAGTATGAAACTTCTTCCGAAACTTTCTCAAAAGAGTCAAAGCAAAAAAGTAAACCAATCCCTGTATCCAAACCTTCAGAGAAAACTAACCAGCAAGAAGATGGATTTTTTGGGAGCTTGATTGCTGGACTAGGGAAGGGACTCAAGTCTATGTTCGGCGTGACTGATGAGGTGTTTACCAATATTGAAAATGAACCTAGCTCTAAGACCAAGAAAAATTCTGTTATTGATGTGTCTATTGGTGGCAATCCGCTAGACTCTGATGAAGTGGTTCGTGACAATTTAAAAACTGATACTAGTTTCCAAACTGTATTTAATACGGTTAATAATCCTTATTCGCAAAGTGTGAAATCACAGGATTCAGTTAAAATTTCTATTACGACCGCATTAGAGGAATTACCCGCAGATGCTACAAAAGTGGAAAAGGTAGTTCATCTTTTAAAGAAGGGTTATTCTCATAGTGATATTTCTGATGAGATGGGATTGGCTATTCCCGAAATCTCTTTGATTGAAACTATTAAAATCGAAAGGTCTAGAAGAATCTAAAATGTCTGCCTTTAAGATTTTGAACATTGGATTCTCCAATATTCTCATAACTTCCCGGGTAGTTACTATTATCCACGCAGATTCTGCGTCAGCTCGTCGGCTACGGGCAGAGGCAAAAACAACAGGTCATTTAGTAGATGCTACAAATGGCAGAAAGACCAGGTCTGTTATTTTAACCGATACAAATCATTTAATACTATCTAGCTTAAAAGTAGAATCTCTTGCCAGACGGATTGAGGCGGATGATAATAGTTTGCCTGCGTTGGAGGAAGAGTCCCTTGAAAGTGAGTCCTAGAGGTATATTATATATTATATCCTCCGTTGCAGGTGGAGGAAAATCAACATTAATCTCTTTACTTTTAAAAAAATATCCTGAGATACATTTCTCTATTTCTGTTACATCAAGAGCTGTCAGACCTGGAGATGAGCCGGGAAAAAATTATCATTTTGTTTCTAGAGAAGAGTTTGAAAAGCTAATTGATCAGAACTTCTTTTTAGAATGGGCTCTTGTTCATGACAATTACTATGGAACCTCAAAGCGTTATATTGACAAAGAAATTCGGAGAGGTAATAAAGTGATTCTAGATATTGACGTTCAGGGATTTAGAATTATGAAATCTAAAATTAAAACAATGAAGTCTATATTTATTCTTCCACCCTCCGAAGAAATTTGGATAGAAAGGCTCAAGGGCAGAGGCTCCGATAGTCCTGAAAGCATCGCGAGACGTATTCGAAATGGAAGAGAAGAACTAACACATGTAGATGAATATGATTTTCAAATTGTAAATGATAAGCTTGAAGATTCGCTTCTTGCACTCGAAACAATCTTATTCGGAGAACAGGTAACGGCAAATTCTGCACAGGATGAATAGTAATTTATCCATTCAATCAGGCATTTATAAAGGAAGAAAAGTTTTAGTTCCTTCCTCAATTAAGGGTAATAGCAATTTCACATCAGCACTCTTAAAAAAATCTGTATTCTCTATTCTAGATTCACTTGAGTTACAAGAAAAGATTTCTCTTTCCGAGTCCTTATTTATTGATTTATTTGCAGGATCCGGGCAAATGGGGTTAGAAGCTGTTAGCCGTGGTTTTAAGAATACAGTTTTTTTTGAGTTAGATAAAAACCGTTTTCGAAGTTTGAAAGAATTCTTACCTACCATTCGCAAAGATTTTATTTTGCTTCATCGCGATTCGTTTCGTTACTATGATTCATTTGAATCAAGTGAAACTAACTCAATTGTGTTCTATATTGACCCACCTTACTCTTTCTGGGAAAAAGACTCGGAGAAAATTCACCGGCTAACAATGAATATACTTGATGCGTTTCATGATAGAAAAATAATTCTACTGGTTCAATCTCCTAAAAATCCTAACTGGGAAAAATTTGAGTCTAGACAAGTAGGGAATAATACACTGTTAGTTACTGAAAGCTTTACTTGATTTTATCTATTTCAGAACTAATTTTTTGTGCCAGGACATTCAAATCATTGGATGATGCTTTAAGATTTTCTGATCCACTTAATGTTTTTTTTGCCTGATTGTTTACTGTAGCTACGTTGTCTGCGATTACATTGATATTATTTTTTACTTCGCTTATTAAATTTAGCATTTTTTCCGAAATTGCTTTCACCACATCTGCTTCTCGATTTACTTCTGCATTTGTTTTGATTTCATTTTCAATATGTGCGCTAATAGATAAAATTGTATTTTGTAAAGAGAGGATATCTAAAAATACACTTTGAATAACCTTAACCGAAGAATTGAGACTTTTTGCTACTTGCGTAATCTCTTCGTTATTCGCTAGAGTTAGTGAATCAATATTTTTAATACTCTTTGTAGTTTCTTCTGCCAATTTGAATACTTCATTAGCCACTACTGCAAATCCTTTTCCTGCTTCTCCAGCTCTAGCTGCTTCAATTGCGGCATTCAAGCTCAATAAGTTTGTTTGCACAGCAATGCTTTTAATCATTGCTGTTATACCATTAATTTGTTTAGAGCTTTGAATAATTCTATCAAAATTTAAACTAAGGTTAGAAAGTCTTTGTGCGCCTTCGCTTCCTTTGCCGGTTAACGTTTTAATGATTACGGAAACATTTTCGACTTTGAATTTCTGTTCCTGAATTGTTTCTGAAAGTGAGTTCATAATCGTTTTCATTTTTTGAATAGAGGTCGTTTGATCCTTGGTAAAACTGACGGAGCTAACAGCAGATTCGTTTGCCTTTTCTATCGAATTATTCATCACGACACCCGAACTCACAAGCTCTTTAGAACTATTAGAAAGATCTGAGGCTGATTGCAAAACATCTTGTGATGTATTAGATAGAGAGCTTCCTGAGTGTTCTAGATTCTGAACTAATTGTTTTATTTCTTTATATTGTTTTAGATTCTTTTCCGCTTCTTCTTCAGAACTTTTGAGAGCCTTGCGTATGGAATAAAAAAAGATCATCGATAAAATAAAAGTCAACCATATTGATGTAACGTTATCAGTTAATACGGAAATTTTGTAGGTTGCTCCCATTTCTTTTGAAATATTATAAACATAAATTTCAGCAACTGTGAATAACAGTAGATTGACGAACGCAATTTTCCCGGACGTAAATAATATTGAGACGATTACGACTAACGAGAAGTAGGCGGAAACCGGTGGAAAATACTGAGGTGTTACTTTTGATTGGAAAATATACAATAAAAATCCAGATATGCAAAATATAAATAAGTGAACTGCAATATTATAGAAGCCAAAGAAAGTTATCAGTAAGGTGAGTATGCATAGAATAATGGGAGGAATTTGATCATAATTTGGATGTCCGAGGAACACCTGAAAGGCGAACGTACAACTTAGAAGACAAATTACGAAAATATTCAGTATGGAAATATAAATAACTCTATCTTGCTGAACCGAGTGAAGTTCTTTATAATTTTTTAGAAAACTTTGTTTTAATTGTTCAAAAGACATAGAAAGACCTTTCCCTTGAAATTAATTATCGGATTGTTTTAGAAAAATCCTCTGATAATCTAAACAATGACGAAGTAGGGTAGGGCAACTAACGTATGGAAGAGTAATAACTTTTATTTAAAAATGTCTCTGAGGTTAATCTCTTTTCCAAAAATAGAAATTACGTCTTGGTCATTGTAGGTAACTTTGCTTGAGTAATCGTTGTCTTTAGGATTTTGGTAGGTCTCAATTTGACGTTTGCTTAAATTAACAATCCAATAGTTTTCGATGTTAGCCTCTGCATAGATAGGAATTTTTTCTCTATCATAGTTTAATGAGGTTTTTGCGATTTCTACTACAAGCAAGGCTGTAGTAGGATTTACTGTTTGGAAGTCGTCTAACGTTCCTCGTATGATAGAGATATCTGGCTCTGGAACAGTGCGTAGAAGTGTGATTGGTTTTTCGGAGCGGATAATTGTATTTGCTGGTTTCATTTTGGAAAGTGCTTCAAATAAAACATCAGAGTAATAACTGTGGTCTGGTACTTTGGTCATTTTATGAACAATTACTCCTTCTATCAATTCCGTGTTTTCAGGAATCACTCCTAACTCATTCATTTGAATATACTTTTCAACTGATACAGTCGAAAATAATTTACGAACTTCTGGATTTTCTAATACAGGAAATGACATGATTAGATATTAGCATGAATGATAAATTTGTCAACTATCTTAAATATTAATCCTTATCGGCTCACCCGGCTTAACGGAATTAAAATCTCTGACTTTAAAATCTAGATGACTCCATGCATCAATTGAATAGGAATCTTTTACATGCACTGCAGGTCTCAACGCAATTGGGGTTGCTTTTTGTTCGTGGAGATAGAGAGAGCGTCTGCCAAAAAATCTTCCGTTGAATTCAGCCTCAGTGACTTTCTTTACTTTCTCGCCTTTCATTTGAAACGCTAAATCGCAATTATCCGTTAAGAGTTTCATTTCTTCGGGGTTAACAGAGATTGTATGATCAGGACCGGGAAGGGATTTATCGAGAGTAAAATGTTTTTCGATAACGCAAGCCTCATAACCGATGGCAATTGCCGCTCCAAGGGTCCCGGCAGAGTGGTCAGAAAATCCAATCGGAAAATCATACATTCCGCTAAAGAGTTGGATTGTTTTCAAGTTAAGATTCTCGGGCGGAGTAGGGTATAAAGATACACAATGCATTAAACAAATTTCGGAAACTTTTTTGGATTCTAGAAATTCAATAGCGCGGGTTACTTCGTGTAAGTCGGCAGCACCGGATGAGACAAAGAGTGGTAATCCGCTATCAGCTACTTTGTCTAGCAATTCAGAATTTACAATATCGCCTGAGGCAATTTTAAGAACTGGAACTTTCAATTGAACTAGCAAGTCAACACTAGAAACACAAAGTGGAGTAGAGAAGAAAACTAATCCTTCATTATGCGCAGCTTTTTGAAATTCACGATGAAAGTATTCGGAAAGCTCGTATTGTTTGAATATATCGAATAGGAATTTTGCGTCAGAGCTTCTCGGATCTATAAATTCTTCTGTGATATAGGATTGAAATTTTACTGCATCTACGCCTGCTTTTTTGGCTGCGGCAATTGTGCGTTTTCCTATTTCTAAATCATTGTTGTGATTGAGTCCGATTTCTGCGACTATAAAAGGTTTATGATTTCTAGAGATACTGCGTCCGCTAATTTTTATTTCTGTTTTAAAGTTCATCGCTCACCTTATGTTTTTAATCAATCGCTAATCTATTCATCGGAATATTTGCGGAGAATGGATATTTTTTTCATCTTGCTTTTTCATTTCCCTGGTAGAAATTTGCATTCATGAAATCCATTTTAGTATTTTTACCTTTTTTACTTTTATCTTGTGCTAGCACAAAGTACATGGCACCAGAAAACGCCGAGCCAAGTAGAGAGTGGGGACCAACCGAGGTAAGTGCAACTGTAGATTTAATGGTTGCATCTGCACAATCTTATTTTGAAAATTCGAAAGAGCGTCCTTATATCGAGTTAAATAAAATTCAAAACAAAACCTCCGAGCATATCAATACAAATATGTTAGCAAATGAAATCGCAACAAGTTTAATCAAACGCAAAATTGTATTTGTTGATAGAAGTCAAAGAGCAGATGCGATAAAAGAAATGGAACTCGGTCAGCGAGGAATGGTAAGTGCAAATTCTGCTTTACCTGCCGGGGAATTTATTTCCCCCAATTTTAAACTGAGTGGAGAAATAACGGATAATGTGCGTTATGTGGATGGAGAAAAAAATCAATACATAGTCGTTACTCTCCGATTATTAAAACTTTCTACCGGCAGCGTTGCCTGGCAAGAAGAGAAAAAGTTTTTAAAGGTATCCAGGAACGCTACTTTCGGATGGTAATTTAAGACATGACAAATAGCCGTTCTGCGAAAGTCTTGTGAGTATGCCAGCGACAGTTTTACCAGATATAGACATTGATACTGATTTAAACCGTAAGGAGCCGGGAGGACCGTGGAAGGTTGTGCTTTGGGATGATGACTATCATACTTACGATTATGTAATTGAAATGTTGATGGAAATTTGTCAGATGTCAATGGAGAAAGCCTTTCAACATGCGGTAGAAGTGGACACCGAAAAGAAAACCATTGTTTTTGAAGGAGAATTAGAGCATGCCGAGCATGTTCAGGATAGAATTCATGCCTATGGACCGGATCCGAGAATGGCTGACTCAAGCGGACCGATGAGTGCGACTCTCGAACAATAAAAATAGATTGCCTTTTTAACTGTAATTAATTTTCTTTTTAACTGATGCCCTTATTCGACTGAAAGTAGGGTAGAATCTATAATAAGAAGTAGAGAGATGATTAATAAAAAAAAAGTCGTAGTAGTATTACCCGCATATAAAGCAGCCCTAACCCTAGAAAAAACCTACAAAGAAATTCCATTTGATATCGTTGACGATGTTATTCTTGTAGATGACGCAAGTCCTGATAATACAGCAGAGGTCGCCAAAAAAATTGGAATCAAGCATGTTGTAGTTCATGAGAAGAACAAAGGCTATGGTGGAAATCAAAAAACTTGTTATAATACAGCGCTTAAACTAGGAGCGGATATTGTCATTATGCTGCACCCGGATTACCAATACACCCCGATGCTTATTACGGCGATGGCAAGTATTATATCGCTTGATCTTTATCCGGTAGTGTTTGCTTCGAGAATCTTAGGAACTGGAGCGTTAAAGGGTGGTATGCCGCTTTATAAATATTTTTTCAATCGCTGCCTGACTCTGTTTCAAAATATTCTGATGGGACAAAAACTTTCTGAATACCATACCGGCTACCGTGCCTTTTCCAAGGAAGTGTTACTTAAAACAAATTACGAAGTCAATTCGGATGACTTTGTTTTTGATAATCAAATGATTGGGCAGATATTCTATGAAGGATTTGAAATTGGCGAAGTGACTTGTCCTACTAAATATTTTCCAGAGGCATCTTCTATTAATTTTAGTCGTAGCGTTAAATATGGATTAGGCGTTCTAAGTGTAAGCATTATTTACCGTTTGCAAAAGATGGGTTTGGGTAAATTTAAAATCTTCGAAAAAAAATAACTGCTAGCTAGTCAGAACCTGAGCCATGAAGAGTTCACGCAAAGGCGCAAAGACATTATGTTGCGCCCCAGGGAAGTAACATTGAGTTCAAGGTATTTTGAAACTTTACGAAATGCAAAAAATCATAATAAATTAAAAGATAAATTTATTAAAACCTTTAGCGACTTTGCGCCTAACGCGATAAAACAAAAAAATGTAAATCTAATTTAGAAATTTCTTTTTGATTGACAGAAATTTATTTACTAAATAGTCTAGGTTTTCCCATTTTTATGAACCTGCGATCAAATCTATCGTATATATTTCTTTTTTTCCTGTCTCTATCATCTTTATACCCAGATGAATCTATCGATCTGTTGGAAATATGTAAAGAATCAAAGTGCCTCCCGAGAACCTGGTATGTAAAGGAAGGATTTTTCGAAGAATATACAAATAAAACTTTTCAGGCGAATGCAGAATGGAAAGAAATCAAGAAATTTCCACTCTATCCCTGGGAGTATTTTTCTTCTGATGAGCTTTTAAAAGATTATAGTCTACTGGTGGAATTTGATTTACCCGAAGATTTATTTCAAAGCTTGCGGCATAAGGGAATCGCCATCGGTGGAGTAGGAGAAGTTTTTGAAATTTACCTAAATGGAATTTTAATTACCAAGGAGGGAAAGGTTGAAAATGGAAAAATACTTTTACACCGCGCTCTCAGAGGACAGGTCTTTGAGGTAAATCAATCTTATCTTCAAAAAGAAAAAAATCGTCTTTTAATTCATCTCTGGGGAAGACCCGGATCAAATAATACCGGATTGTATTTTACAAAAGGAAATCAGGTTGGGCTTTACGAAGAATTAAAAAAAGACAGACAGGAACGAACGACCTTAATACTAATTGGAATTTATTTTGTAGTAGCATTTTACCATTTGTTTCTATTTCTAAATCGCAGGAAAGAAAGATATAATCTTTACTTCGGTCTATATAGTCTTCTTATTGGAGTTTATATTTTAACTAGGTCAAATACAATTTTTGAATCAGGACTCGATACGCTTTTCATTCGGAGGATTGAGTATTCTGTTCTATACATAGATTTCATGACAATTTTTTTATTCACTGAATTTTTATTTTATAATAAGATTAGTAAGACTGTAAAGTTTCTAACCTTTTATCATTTACTCATAGCGGTTATTACCTTGTTTGCCCCTGAATTTATTTTTAAACGAATTCTTTCCTTCTGGCAGATAACAGCACTTTTCCTCGGAGTTCCTCTGATGGTTTACTTAATGTATCGAGGAATAAAAGATAAAATTCCTTCTGCAAAAAGAATTCTCATCGGCACAATACTATTAGTCGCAGCTGCTTTATTTGATTTAGTTGATGCAAAGTTCTTAGGAACAGGGATTTCTTTGACCAAGTATGGATTTTGTTTTTATATACTTGGAATTGCGGCAATACTGGCTAAAGATTTTACAGAGGTGCATGACAAGACAGAACAGCTCAATGAAACTTTGGAAAAACGTGTCGAAGAAAGAACGAAAGAACTTGTAAAAAGTTTTGACCAAATTAAAGAACTAAAGACGGGACAGGATGGAGATTATTTTCTTACTTCTCTACTCATTGAGTCATTAGCAAATAATAATGCTAAGCAAGATTTGGTAAGAGTTGAATTTTTAATTAAGCAAAAAAAAGAATTTGAATTTCGCGGGAAAGTAAATGAGATCGGCGGAGATATTTGTAAGACAGAAAGCATTTACCTGATGGGTCGTAAAATGACTGTTTTTCTTAATGCAGATGCAATGGGGAAATCTATGCAAGGAGCCGGAGGAGTATTAGTATTAGGCGCAGTTTTCAAATCAATCATTGAAAGAACTTCTTATTCCGAAATGGTGAGACAGATGTCACCTGAACGTTGGCTCAAGAATTCTTTTGTAGAATTGCATAAAGTTTTTGAAAGCTTTGAAGGTTCAATGCTTGTTTCTATTGTTATTGGACTCGTTGATGAGAAGTCAGGTCTTATGTATTTTATTAACGCAGAGCATCCGCGGACAATTTTATTTAGAGATAAGAAGGCTGTTTTTATTGGAGATACTAATTTATATCAAAAACTAGGCTCTCAATTAACGGATGGATTTATTCGAGTGCAAACATTTATTTTACGCAAAGGGGATATTATCCTCAATGGATCTGATGGAAGAGATGATATTTTAATTCAGAATGGAAGTCAAAAGGAAAAGATTAATACGGATGAAATTTTTATTCTTAAAATTATAGAAGAGGCAGACGCAAGCTTACCCAGAATTTTAAAATTAATCCAAAGGCACGGAAGTCTTATTGACGATTTCTCTATGATGCGTCTTGAGTGGCTGGGAGAAGAAGAAACTGAGATGCTAGAAGAAAATGAAATTGGCATTGGTTTTCTTGCTTCAAAAGATGATATAAAGGCATACAAGCATTTGTCACGCTATTTAGAATTTCATCCAGAGGATACAATTTCTATGCAGCTAATAGCAGAGTGCCTCCAGAGATTAGAACGATTCGAAGAGTCTATAGAATTTTCTGAACGTGTTAGAATTCGAGAACCAAAGAATATTTCTAACCTTCTTACGTTGATTGAATCTTATTATTGTATTTCAAAATTTAACCGTGTTGAGACGCTTATCAATAGTATTTTCAGGATCGACCCGAGAAATCAAACTGTAAAAAAATACAGAGACTAATCTGATTCTAATGGGTATAACAAGTAAAATAAAAAACCTGAAATTAAAAAGAAGATACTAAAGTAAATTTTACTAATTTTGTCCCAATCCAATGTTTCCAATGAAAGGATCAGTGTTTTTATTTCTTCTTGGTTGTGATTCATCTCTTCCGGTTTGTAATTTCTGCCATAAAGCTCCATTAAGAAAGCACGATAAATTTCATCACGGTTATTATTGATTAGCCTGTAAGATTCATTTGCAAGATTTTCATTGTGTGAGAGTAAATTCTTGAAGAGCCAAGGAATTTTATAGGATTGAAATAAAACCATCACTGATGCATTGCAATACATCGCATAGATGTTTAATAGAAAATATTTTGGAGCTAAACCTTTTTCGCTAAACAAAAGATACAAATAAAGTCCTAACATCGAGAATCCAAAGTAACGCAGAATCGGGACGAACAGCTTATATCGCTTTTGCTCTGATTTATATTGTTTATAAAGAATTGTATCCAAAGTCTCTGTCATCTTGCTAAAGTATTTTTCTGTGAAAAGTAAAAAAACATTTACAGTGCCTGGATCAATGTATATTGAATATATTATTTTTTATGACAGTTATTAGAAAGACTTGCAATTCTTAGTGCTTTCTAGGGATGATGACTTGTATGTCGCAAAGTAAATTTCCGAAATCTATTGCTTTAGTTATAGCTACAATCTCTTTAGGAACTCTATTTGGACTCGGTGCTTATACTTTTTATTTTGCAGAAGGCGCGGCTTACCTATCCGATGATCCCAAAGTATGTGCCAATTGTCATGTTATGCGAGAGCACTATGATGGATGGCAAAAAGCAAGTCATCACGCCAACGCCACTTGCAATGGCTGCCATACCCCAACTAATATCATTGCGAAGTATATTAGCAAAGCGAATAACGGTTTTTGGCATTCAAAGGGATTTACTCTTTATGATTATCATGAACCAATTCGCATTCGAGAATCCAATCGAAAAATTCTTTTAGAAAATTGTGTCAATTGCCATCAAAAATTTATATCTGAGATCCATCCGGGTAATGATGATAAGTCGCAGTTGAATTGTATTCATTGCCATGCCGCCGTCGGACATGGACCAACAAAATAAACAGGAGTTAGAAATGAACTTGATAGAAGGTTTACTTAAAAAAATAGAAAGTGGAAACAGGAAAGTATTAATTGGCTTACTAGTATCAGTATCTGTCGCTGTCTTTGCTATCATGTTATTATTTGGAAATATTCTAGAAAGAAAAGCAGAGGCAAAGGATCATGTTTTTCGCGTTGTAAATTTGACAGAGGATACAATTGATCCCGCTGAATGGGGAAAGAATTTTCCCCGTCAATACGATAGTTACAAACGAACTGTAGACATTGAGCGAACCAAGCATGGTGGAAGTGAAGCATTTCAAAAACTAGATGAAGATCCACTTTTAAGAGAGTTATTTGCGGGTTATGCGTTCGGAATTGATTTTAGAGAAGAAAGAGGTCATGCTTATATGCTCCAAGATCAAGCCGAAACCGAAAGAGTAAAACAATTCAAACAACCAGGAGCTTGTCTACATTGCCATGCTTCTGTGATTCCATATTACAAATCAGAAGGAAAGAAAGCAGGAATCCCTGATAATCAAAAGGAAGCGCAAATCCAGAAAGGCTTCGACATAGTATGCGCTATGTCCTATAAAGACGCTGCCAAAAATGTATCTCATCCAGTTTCCTGTGTGGATTGTCATAATGTAAATACAATGCAGTTGGAAGTAAATCGTCCGGGGTTTATCAATGGTATCCGCAATCTAGCTAAATCTTCTGCGCCAACTCCTCATTTGCCAAGTATTGAACGATGGCGTAAGGAAGGAAAGAAGGGAGATTATGATGTAAATAAAATGGCTTCCCGTCAAGAAATGCGTTCATTTGTTTGCGGTCAGTGTCACGTAGAATACTATTTTAAAGGTCCTGAAAAAAATCTAACCTACCCGTGGCATAATGGACTTAAAATGGAACAAATTGAAAAATATTATGATGATGTAGCCTGGAAAGATTTCGAACATAAAAAGTCAGGGGCTAAGGTGCTGAAGGCGCAACATCCTGAGTTCGAAACTTGGAGTCAAGGGATTCATGCTCGAAGCGGCGTATCCTGTTCTGATTGTCATATGCCATATAAAAGAGAAGGTGCGATTAAGGTAAGCGATCATCACGTAAGAAGTCCTATGTTAAATGTTGCCGCATCTTGTGAGACTTGTCACCGTTATCCGGAAAAAGAAATTAAAGCAAGAGTAGAAATTATCCAGGACAGAACAAAAGAATTATTACTTAAAGCGGAAGGGGCAACGGTTGCTCTTATTAAAGATATTGAAGCGGCTAAGGGCAAAGGTGCATCTGACTCCTTATTAGAGTCTGCTAGAGACTTTCATCGTAAAGCCCAGTGGAGAGTGGATTTTGTTGCTGCAGAAAATTCGATGGGATTTCATGCGCCGGGTGAGTCGCTTCGAATTCTGGCAGAGGCAATAGATTATGCAAGACAGGGACAGTTAGTTGTTCAAAAAAATACAAAGTAAGAATAAAAAAATCTGTTCTAATTATACTCTTTTAAAAGTATGAAAATAAGAAATGAAAATACGCGTCGTTAGCTCAGTTGGTAGAGCAATTGACTCTTAATCAATGGGTCGTAGGTTCAAGCCCTACACGACGCACCATTTTCTAACTTCCCCTGTAAAATCCTTTCTCCTTTTTTTATTGACCCTAGCTTTTCAAAGAGAATGCTAGTCGTAAGTTTTTAAAAAAGCAAGGAACTAGAATGAAATCACCACGTGAAACCAAAATCAATCTATTCAAAAAATCTGCTCCACTCAAAGCAAGGGTTTTAAAAAATATTCAACTTACTCCTGATCCGGGTAAGGGCAAACGCCCTAAGAAAGAAGGGATTGCGTCCATTCATAGAATAGTAATTGGAATCGATCATTCAGAGTTTCCATTTGTAATCGGGCAAAGTGCTGGAATTATTCCACCGGGACAGGATCCTGAAAAGGTTGCCAAGGGAGCGGAAAATACTGATTATACGATAAGGTTATATTCTATTTCTTCGCCAACATATTCAACTGGAATGAAAGAGGATTCTATCGAATTCATTATCAAGCGTGACAATACCTACGATGAAGAGGGTAATGTCAAATTCTCCGGTGTTGGTTCCAATTATATGTGTGATTTAAAAGAGGGCGATGAAGTTATAATGACAGGTCCTGCGGGTAAGAATTTTTTGCTTCCAACTACTGACTTTAGCGGCGACATCTACTTTTGCGCTACTGGGACTGGAATTGCTCCATTCTATGGAATGACTTATGAATTATTAGAGCATAAGCTTATAAATTTTACAGGGACTATCACTATTATCTACGGTGCACCCTATTCGGATGAAATCGTTTTGCTGGATGAATTTCTCGAACTTGAAAAGAAACACAAGAATTTTAAACTGATAACAGCGATTAGCCGCGAACAGAATAATCCTTTCGATGGTGGTAGAATGTATATCGGTCACAGGGTTCGTGAATTAGCGGATAAAATCAAAAATTCCTTTGCGAATAACGGTAGGCTTTATATCTGTGGTGGACCGAAAGGAATGGAAAAAGGTGTTATCCAGGAGTTACAAAAAGCTCTAGGGGATGACGGTGATATTTCTCATTTTGAAGAAAAATTAAAAGAACAAAAACAACTATTTGTGGAGACATACTAATGAGTGAAACAGGAATCATAAAAGACATAGACAAGGGCAAAGGCGAGATTATCCGCGTAGAGATCAGTGAATTTAAAGGCAAAAAGCTTTTAAATTTGCGCGTATGGTATACAGATGCAAACGGAGAATACAAACCCACTCAAAAAGGAATCGCAATCCCGCCTGAGCTTTATGAGCAGGTCAAAGAAGCAATTAACTCAGCGGGCGCTATGTTCTAGTGAAATCTCCCCCGTCCCCTCTTTACAAAAGAGGGGTGTGACTTTTACGACTACCCCCTTTTGCAAAGGGGGACTAAGGGGGATTCCAATCATGTCAAAATTAAATCTTCGCACAAAACTTTTCATTCTCTACTCTACTCTTTTTCTTTCTCTCTTTTTTATCTATAGGGTTATATTTCTATTAGCCTACAAAGACCGGTTAGAGGATGCAAGTGCCGGACTTGTTATACAAAGTTTTTTAGTTGGACTAAGGTTTGACGCTGCTGTCACTGCGAGTGTATTATCCCCATTCTATTTTCTATCTTTACTATTTCCGCTTAATCGTTTTCGGGTTTACCAATTTATTTGGGCATTTGTTCCAAATATTCTATTTGTATGGATTCTTCTTCATTTAGTAGGGGATATTGTCTATTTTGCGAATGCGAATAAGCATTTGGGTTACGAAGGATTTGTATTTTTAAATAAGGATATTTTTGTTCTAATTCAATCCTTTTGGTTAGAGCAACCTATTGTATTTTCGTTTGCGATTCTATTCGTAATTTTTTATATAAGTCTAGCCTTCTATCTTTATATTAAAAAATTTCATTACGAGGAAAATGCCAGTAAGCCTTTAAGTCGAGCTTTAGAATTTATACTTTTCTTATTCGTTTCTGTTTTTCTAATTCGAGGAGGAATTCAAACTACTTCTCTTCGTCCGAGTCATGCGATTATTTCGCACAATGGGTTTATTAATATATTGGGGTTAAACGGTGTGTTTACCTCTTACTATGATTTAAGCCAAACTCAAATTCCAAATGCAAAGAAGATTCCAATTGCCGAGGCGGCGCTACATGTGAGAGATGCTATTTCTTACGAAGGTGCGGAGTTTGTAAATCCGGTTTATCCAATTCTGCGTAAGGTTACGGCGGTAAATGAGAATAAGCCGCCTAATATAGTTATCATTCTCTTGGAAAGTTGGACTGGCAAATTCGT
>JANMOF010000316.1:0-10176 GCA_031368925.1 Leptospiraceae bacterium | reverse complement strand
CCCGCGCTGTCTTCTTTTTATTCTTCTCATTTGCAATGTAAAGTCTTACTGACTCTATTTTAAACTCTTTTGTGTATACTCTCATCTTGGTCTCCTTTCGGAAACCTAAATTCGTGTCCACTTTTTATGCAGTAGTCCAGTATAGTCTTCTATAACGAAGTCCTTTCGAAGGCAAAGGTTGGGGCTGTAGTTAATTCGCACAACTTTTTCGTTTTCTGACCTATACAAAGTAGGAGCCAAACTACTTTGTATATTTGTTCAAACGATAAAAGTAAACCCGCTTACATTCCCGCGTGCGAAAGGTCGAGTCTATACAAATCCATTTGGATGAATCACTGGGAAGGGTTCCAGCAAATTTATAATGGAAGATTTTTATCGAAGTATGGGAAACTTTCGGACGGGAAAATAGAAGAGGTGGAAAAGCTTTTAGGTTGTGGGAATTTTCAGAATGGGTTTCAAAGATATTCGTGTGAAGAATGCGATGTAAATTTAATTGTTCCGTTTAGTTGTAAGTCAAGGCTTTGTCTGTCTTGTTATCGCAAGAAACTTTTTGGTTGGTCGATTAATTTATCGCATATACTAAATATAGACTTACGGCATGTTCATATTACCTTTACAATTCCAGGGACTGTATCTAATCTACTTTTTCAAAGACGATGTGAAGTCGAAGATATGATTTCTGTCGCAGCAGATGTTTACAAAAAAGAATTAATCAAATTCGCAAGATTGAAATTTAAGAAGGAAGAGATTGCGATTAGCGACAAAGATTGGTTACCCGGTAGTATTGCAACTCTACACAAGTGTGGCAATAGTTTAAATTTTAATCCACATGTGCATCTTGTTGGGACAATGGCTATTGTCCACAGAGAAACGAAAGAAGTCTTACCCCTCGTGTTTTTACGTTACAAGAAATTTGCGTTCTCATGGATGAAGGCATTCTGTAAACATTACGAAAAAGAAAAATTTCTTACGAAAGCGGAATCTCTTGTTATCCAGAACAAATACAAAAATGGTTTTCATGTTTACTTTCAGCCGATTGCGGGCGAAGAGAAAGAACCACTTTTTAGAACTGCAGAATACATTGCGTCAGGATTTTTCCATAATTCACAGATTCAAAAAGTAGATGATGGTTCGACAAGCTCGCCAGGACTACCAACCGGACATGCAACTGTTACATTTCGATACAAGAGTTGGGTAGAGAAAGATACACGAGAGAAAAGTTTTCAGGATCAAACTATTGATGTTTATGAATTCATGGCGAGGATGTTATTTTTTCTACCTGATCCGAATCGTAAGATGATAAGATACTATGGAATTTATGCCAATCGTATAAAAGAAAAGCTTGAGTTCATCGAACAAAGAACTTGGGCGCAGGCGATTGAAAATAGTTTCGACGCAAAACCGCAAAACTGCCCTGGCTGCTTTAAAGAGATGCAGCTAACTGTCGTTTATTCCTACTTAGCGAAAAAGACAATGGAAGGATTAAGAAAAACTCATTCTTATAATAATGGATATTTCAGACCCAAAGCTCGTCCGCCATAATTAATTCTGAATTATTCTTTTTGAATTTTGATTCCTATTGACAATTTATAAAGCTAGGTTTTTCTTGGATACCAGAGGTATATCCTCATTACAAAAGTTTTCAAATTTGGGCGAAAAATTTTACCCCGTTTAGTTCAAAACATCTTTTTATGAATAGGACGCAATCTGATTTTGCTTTAAGCTTTTAATTTGTTGGATAGAATACTATAGAATTATGAGAGCAGTTGAATGCAAATTACTAGAAAGAAAAAGAAATACTATAGAATTATGAGAGCAGTTGAATGCAAATTACTAGAAAGAAAAGATAAGATTTATCAGAGGAATCAAAAGCATAGAGCTAAGGTTAATACGTTCGGTTGCGCCTATTTAGTAGCAGAGTATATACCGGATAGTAAAGCTGCTGTTGGAGCTACTATTGGATGTTTGTTTACCTATGGCGGAGATTTATAATATGAAAATCACATGGAAAATAATCATAATATGTTTAGCTATTCATTGCTCAAATGACAAAGAAGAAAAAGAGAATGCTAAAAGAAATTTTTTTTTATGCGTAATCATTGGTACGGAAATGGCGACGGATAGCAAAACTGCCGTTGGAATTACTACTGCATGTGGTTTCAAATATTCGAAAGCATTTAGAGAAGAGGAATCATCGATTCCTTTTCAGTAGTTTGTTTTGAGTAAGGGAGAAGTAAAAATTTATGTACCTATCGAGTATGCTTATATACTTGATCCACCGATGGCGATACAGACAGAACTATGTTAGGGACGAATTTGTGTGGAACAGTATTTAGAGTAGATAAATGAGATTGAACATTAATATGAAGATTATATATGAAAATTTTACCCCGTTTAGTTCAAAACATCGTTTTTTATGAGAGAGACGCAATCCATTTTTGCTATACCAATTCCCAAAAGTAAATTCCGATTTGGTGCCAGAAAACCTTCTCTTGAGAATAATGAATACTATTTGACGACATCTTTTATATTTCTAAATGATAGGTGGGGTTAAAGTAACGGATACGTTCAACCCCCCTTTTTTTATCGCGCGCTTTTTAATGCTGCAATTCTATCTTCGAGAGGAGGGTGAGTAGAGAATAATGCGAACCAGCCGCCTCTATGAGAAGAGATTTTTAGAGAAGCCATACTAGGCGCTCTACTGTCATCGACTACATCAAAGGTTCTTTGTAAATTTTCGAGAGCGGCAATCATATTTCCTCGACCTGAAAGCTTTGCCCCGCCAGCATCTGCTCTAAATTCTCTTTGTCTAGAAAAGTAGGCGACTACCATAGATCCTAAAATACTAAAAATAATATCTAGCACTAGCGTAATTACAAAATAAATTCCAGAGCTAAATACGGAAGGACCATCGTCATCGTTGCGGCTAATTGCCATTGTGACACCGTAGCTGATAATTCTGGCAAGGAACATGGTAAATGCGTTTACTACACCTTGAATTAAAGTCATCGTTACCATATCACCGTTTGCAATGTGAGAGATCTCGTGCGCCAACACTCCATCTACCTCATTTGCGTTCATTCGTTCTAGGAGTCCGGTGGATACTGCCACTAATGCGCTCGATTGACTTGGACCAGTTGCAAAAGCGTTAACTTCCGGAGAATTATAAATGCCCACTTCTGGCATTGGAATCCGTGCTGCTTGACTTAGCCTTTGAATGGATGCGTATAAATGTCCGTAAGGACCTCGCGAGTCTATGAGCTCGACTCCCATCATCCATTTTGCCATTACTTTGGAAAGCGCAAGAGAGATGAGTGATCCAGTCATACCCCAGATCAAGCATAAAGTAAGAAGTGCAGTCATATTTAGACCGCTGCCAGAAATATATCCTCTAACGCCGAGAGCACTGGTGATGATGGAAATAGTCACCATGATTAAAATGTTGATTAGAAAAAATAAACCGATTCGTTTGAACCACATGTTATAGTAAACTCCTAATAATTAGACTTCATAATTTCGCATTGTTATAATATTCTTGAATAGCTTTGTTTTCATTTGTATTAATCCAACCTTTCTCCTGGAATACCTCGAGAGAAATTTTCAGACAGTCAGAGGGAATATGACCCGCGATTTGTAAAATTTGCAGGTAAGCCAATTTATGCCCCTGATTTTTTTTCATTTCCGCTTCAATCTCATCTACGAAGGAAGAAACAAGTCTTAGCTGCACGAATACGACTGTGTATTCATCTAGAAATGCCAGAAAATCATCGTCCGAATTTGCAACTGCAAGATCAAATGCATAATCATAGATGTTCATATCTTGTGCTGCAAGTTTTTGAATTTCTGGACCTAGTTTTTTAAAGAAATTTAGAATTCTCTCTGACTTAATACTTCCAGAGGAAGTCATCATTCTTAAATATACTAAGTCTACTTTCGATAAAATTGTTTTAGTTACTTGAATGCTACTTGTTCTTGAAATCAAATTTTTAAATAAAATTGCATACTCTGCTTTGGAAAGTGTAGTCCAATATGAGCTAACCATATCGGGTAACGGTTTTTTTTGGAGAATGGCTTTATGATAAGCAGTTACTTGGCAATAAAAGAGTTCCACTAAAGCCTCATGGCTAAACATTGGGTTCTGCAAAACTTTGCGGACGTTATGAACATCCATATGTCTGAGATAATAGTCAATTAAGTATGTAAACCCTACATCTTCGAGAATTGCAATAGACAAAATCGCTGGCGGTATATTACTAATAGCCTCTTCAATATGCTTGAAGTTAGGAATTGGA
The DNA here is from genome assembly GCA_031368925.1 of Leptospiraceae bacterium. Lineage (GTDB taxonomy): Bacteria > Spirochaetota > Leptospiria > Leptospirales > Leptospiraceae > UBA2033. The sequence goes on along the minus strand of JANMOF010000316.1, from coordinate 5,884 downwards.
CGCATCAATTCTTCATCGAGAAGTTTGTAATGCGGATTATCCTTTACTATATCAGTTTTCATTCTGCTTAACCAATGATGCTCCAAATAATAGTATGGCTAATAGTAAGTATCCAATAATGAATTGAAAATTAGCAGGGAAGGTGTATTCATTTAGTATCGCATTTCCTGATAGTTTATAGGCATGAATGATTCCTATGGAGGAGAGAATGCTACCGGCTATGCACCAATAAGACGCAGTTCTGAAATTTTTATCAATGATGAATGCGCAAATAGATGCCCATATCATTGATACTAATAAAAATCCTTGCGACAATGCTAAAATTCCAGATAGAGAGTAAGGCAAAAATTCTAAATCAGGAGGAACTGCTTCCATGGTAATAGAGTAAGTAGCAGAAATATTTTCCTTTGCTAGAATTTTTCCCAGTTCCCCATTTGCAAAATTAAAAACGCTTTGCACAAGCAACACCCCCCATCCTGCTAACGCAGGAAATAATCCGAGTATGATCGCTGGCGCATGACGCATGGGAGATGTTTCGAAACATTGTGCGCCGATGATTATTCCAATCCAAAGTATAATCGCCATTCCCGCTTCAATGGGCACTAGTGCTTGCATAACACTCATTAATCCGAAAAGGCAAAGGATTGTCATAAAAATTCCGTTTAATACGGAGTAACCAGATCTAGCACCTAACGCTTTCCAGCCCGGGTGCCCGATGTAAATTGTAGTCGGGAAAGGAGAACCAAAGAATGATCCCAGTATTGTTCCCGCCCCGTTTACAAGAAGCGAACTCCTTGTATCAAATTTATCCCCACCCGCTTCGGCAGATTCTATATTTTGTAGAGAGCCGATAACATTGAATAGCCCCATCGGTAGAATCACAGAAGAATATTCTTTTATATTTTTAAGAGTGAATACATCGAATAAATCTGTGATGGATAGTGAAGGAAGATAAAGTCCTGCGTGTTGAAAGGAATTAGCAAGAGCTTTACTATCCATCATCGGCTTGCCCCAATATCCCGAAAGCCAGGCAATTACAGTTCCTGCGGCTATTGATAAGAAGCCTCCCGGAATTCTAAACGGGTATCTGAATTTTCCGAAGTATTGCAGAAGTATAATTCCAAATGGCAAGAAAGCAACAAGTGGATTTTTATAAGTCTTTATCATAAACTCCATGGAAATAAAAGTAATGGCTATACCGCTTAACGCAGATAAGAGAGCTGCACGCGGTGTAATCTTTCGAATATAATTTGCAACAAATGACCCAAAGAATTCAATAATGCCGCTTATGAAGCATGCTAATAATCCAATCTTCCACGCGGTTTTATAATCACCGGTTGCTTTAAACACTGGAAAAATAATAAAGAATATAAATGCGAATAGCGAAATTGTATTTATCCCGTAAGGAAGGGCTGTTACGTCATCGCGGTTCTCATCAATGGCGAGCTTTCTTGCCTGCAACGCATAAAAAATATTTCCGACTAACAGTGATATTCCTACACCTGGCAATACAACTGCAAAAACAAATTCCGGAGGCATCCCGCAAACAAATGAACAGAGTGCGGTTAATACTAGAAGCTGTAACAGGTTATCGAGCATTAATCCAAAGAAACCATCGATATCTCCGGCGACTATCCATCTAAACTTTTGCATTCTACTCTTTCTTCCTTGTAAAATCTACTTCGATTACTTTTGATTCAATTGTATCTTTTTTCTTTTCGGGTTTTTTGGGGGCAGATTGCGATTTACTAAAGTCCAACTCGTCAGCGAAGACTTTTAGTTGAGTAATAGAATTTTGCCCTTTGTCATAGATTCTAAAAACTGCATCCCAGGGAATAATCAGTTTTTCCCAGCTAAACCCGAATTGCAATTCTGCATAAAGATAATCCAATTGAGAAGAAATATCTCTGACTGCCGTTGATCCAAATGCGAGAACAACGCCGGATTCTTTTTCATTTCCGACAAGTCCTCGCTTGCCCATTTCCAAATTGGGATGTGGCAATACATGTAGGTAAAAAGTAGGGAATTTTTCCCAATAAGTATCAAATAGCTGGATTTTAAAATCTCTCAGCATGCGAATTTCTGTTTCGGTAAGGTCTTGTTCCATAAGGTTCTTTTAATTGTTTTTGGTAATCGAAATATAATCAATGTGTTTTTGATATTCTGGTATGATTTCTTTAAATAAATCGTAGATTTCTGTATTTTTATTTGCTTTAGCAAGGCTAAAAAGCTGATTTAACTTACTCAGGAATAAAATTTGATTCTGGTTGTTGTTAGAGGCAGCAATTTTGATTTTTGGGTGGTGGGTTTTTTTAATTCCCTCTAAATTTAAAAGCAATTCTTCATATAGCTTTTCACCCGGTCTTAAGCCCGTGAATTCAATATTAATATCTTTGTAAGGTTGATAGCCTGAGAGTCGGATCATTTCTTCCGCTAGTTCCAATATTTTTACAGGCTCGCCCATTTCCAAGATAAAAATTTCTCCTTTTTCTCCCATACTTCCCGCCTGAAGAACTAGCTGGGATGCTTCCGGGATTGTCATGAAGTAGCGGATAACGTCTGGATGTGTTACTGTTACCGGTCCTCCTTTTTCGATTTGCTCTTTAAATCTCGGTATTACGCTTCCATTTGATCCGAGGACGTTCCCGAAGCGAACTGTGATAAATTTTGTTTTAGCATTGGGCGTAATGCTTTGGAGATAAAGTTCGGATGCCCGCTTAGAGGCTCCCATTATGTTTACAGGATTTACTGCTTTGTCTGTAGAAATTAGTACAAACCTATCTACACCGGATAATCGGGATATGTCGGCAATATTTTTTGTTCCCATCACATTATTTAATACTGCTTCAGATGGATTAATTTCCATCAGTGGCACATGCTTATAAGCCGCACAATGAAACACAACCGTTGGGGCATATTGCTCGAAAATATGACCTAGCCTGGATAAATTTTTTACATCTGCGATGATTGATTCATATCGAATATAGGGAAATGCTTTTCTTAGCTCATAGTCGATATGATATAGCGGAGTTTCTGCTGCATCTAGTAGAATAAGACTCTCCGGTTCAAATAAAGATACTTGCCTACAAATTTCACTACCAATTGAGCCACCTGCACCTGAGACTAATATTGTTTGTCCTTTTAAATAAGACTTAATAGATTCAATTTCTAAATCAACTGGATCTCGCCCGAGTAAATCTTCCACTCGCACCTCTCTGAGTTGATTATAGGAAGATTTTTTACCAGCAAAAATTTCTCCAATGGAAGGCAAAATTTTTGCATGGATTTTATAAGTCTCACAAACTTTTATTATATTGCTAATTGTTTTTCCTGGAAGAGCTCCGAGGGTAATGATGAGTTCCTCCACTTTGTATTGAGGAAGAAAAGTTTCAAGTTGATCAATCGTGCCGAGGACGGGAATTCCCTGAATATGAGCTCCAAGCTTAGATGCGTCATCATCTAAAAATCCGATTGGACGTAAGTTCAATTCTGGTTGTCTTCTAATTTCAGTAACAAGCATCATACCGGATTTTCCGGCTCCAATGACTAATGTAGATTTGCCTGTATTAAAATTTTTAGTTAAAAATTCATCTCGAATAATTCGCCAAGAAAAACTTCTGAAGCAGAGTAGGCTAAGTAGAATTAAAGTATCTAAAATTGGCACCATACGAGAATGTTGAGAGAATCTATTATAGAATACGAGTGCCATTGTTGATACGAAAGAAGAAGTAACTGTAATTTTAATAATTTCAAATAAATCGTGAATCGAAGCGTATGCCCAAAGCGATCTATATATATCGGAATAAAGGAACACAATCGAACGAGCTCCTACAACGATTAGCATTGAAATGAGAAATCTCTCTAGATCTACTAAAAATTCGAGACTTTCATACCTAATTAAATGGGCTATAACGTAAGAGATCGTCATGAAGACGATGTCTATCGGGAAGACTAAGTATCGTTTATTGAACATCTAGTATTACTCACTTAAAAAAACGGTTCAAAGTAGATTTTTATTGTATATATTTTCTATACTATTAATTTTATTTACTAATATCCAGTTTTTCAGAATCTAACTTTGTCGGAAAGAAAATATTGAATAAAGCAAAACATATAGTTATTAATTTGTCGGGTAACTTTGGTCAGAGTCTCGGCGAAAATGTATGGAAGCAAGTAGAGTCTGTTGCTCATACTACTAGGGCGGTTCTCTTTGATTTTACTAGTGTAGACTCAATTAGCCAAGAAGGTTTAGTTTTTCTAAAGAAAATCATATTTCACTTACGGGAATTTGGTTCGGAAATCGCATTTTCAGGATTAAAGGGTAATTCTATTTCTCTTTTACAAGAAAATATTGATAAGTCAATCATTCATATCTTTGCCTTACGGGAAGAAGCAAAGGATTTTTTAGAGTCTAAGCTAGATATTACGGAGCAGGATATTTCTGCTATTTCTACATTACCCGAAGTTCGATCTGCCCTTGTGAAAGAAGGTGTATTTTATACGTATTGTCCTTCTTGTAATGCTAAGTTACGACTTCGCTCTAAGGGAAATTACGCCTGCCCTGCTTGTAAAACAAAATTTTTCTTTAACCCAATCCAAGAGCCTATGATGTATGAAAGAATTTCGCTCGAATAATTTTTCACTTCATTTATTCTCAGACAACTCTACACTCTACCGGGCTTTACAAAATAAACTAGAAACATTTTACAAAAAAGAAAATATTCTAATTTTAAGAGATATTGTGAGAGTTTTCACGCGTGAAAATTTAACAACAGATTATCTCTCCTTAAAGTTAGTAGAGGATAATATCCCTTCTCTCCTATTTGACATTAACCCTTATCGAGTTATTCCTAAAGAGTTTTTGAAAAATAAACCTTCTTCGGATACTCTGATCTCTGATCTTGCCTGTATTTTACTTATTGAAAGTATTCTTGTAAAACAAAATCTAGAAAATGGCAACCGTAAGATTAAAAAAAATAATTCTACCATTGGAATAAATAAGAAAGTCTTACGCCAGTTAGCTGGTTCTATCTTTCAGTTTTGGAAAGAATCACTGATTTCCTTTTCTCTCAAAGAAGAAAAAGTTCCGAGTAATATAAAACAAGAATATGATTCAGTAATTCGAGCATTTCTCAAAGACAAGGGCAATAAAAAAATTGAAATAGAATATCTTTACGAAGCCTGTGCAAGTGGCAAATCACAATTTGTCTCTGAGTCAGAGGTAAAAGAAAAATTTGGAGAGGAAATCATTCTTTATGGAGTTTCGGAGATAGACCCACTTCATTTTAAAATCTTAGAAATCCTTTCTTCTTATGTTAGAATTTCTTTTTTCATTCCCGCTCCACGTATTCACTTGATTCATAAAAATAGTTCGAAATCACAAAACGCAAAACTAAAAGAACTTCTTCCTGATTGGCACGTTTTAAGTAAGTTTTTAGGGGATAAAAAAATATCAGACGTTGAAGCATTGCTAGATTTCAAATTTCAAGAGACTTTGCCAGACTCAAACTTACAGTTTTATGAATCGCAAGAAGCTTACCGGGAAATAGAATTTGTAGCAAGAGAGATTCTTCGTTTAACAGAAGAGCATAAGGATGATGATAATTTCCGGCTAACATCTATTAAGCTCGTCTTACCTACGGAAGATGTAAATTATTCGCTACTCGTGAATAATATATTTGACCGAATGGGAATTCCTTATTCTTTCACGAAAGATATTCGAAAGAAAAAATCTCCTTATTTTTCTGCTGTAGCATCTTTGTTAAAGCTTTCGATTTCTGATTTTGATAAAGAGACTATTTTTTCTCTTTTTTATAATCCTTGCTAAAAAATATGTTGTGCAATTCGAGCTGACTAAACTCCTTTTTAATCCCCCAATAAAAAA
>JANMOF010000315.1:0-4599 GCA_031368925.1 Leptospiraceae bacterium | reverse complement strand
CCCGCGCTGTCTTCTTTTTATTCTTCTCATTTGCAATGTAAAGTCTTACTGACTCTATTTTAAACTCTTTTGTGTATACTCTCATCTTGGTCTCCTTTCGGAAACCTAAATTCGTGTCCACTTTTTATGCAGTAGTCCAGTCCGGAGGGTTTAGTGGATGTAGGCATTGCTTTATTTACTGGAGGTGTTGCTGCTCTTACTGCTTATGGTGCTAGGCTTATGGCTGGTGGTTCGAGTTCGCCGACTGTTCCAGCGGGTGGTCAGGGTGCTGCGGGTAATGGGAATACTGCTTTACCTGTGAAGGGTAAAGGTAAGGACGAAGAAAACGATACTGATTCTGATGAGGATGATAGTGATTCACCGAAACCAGTAAAAGAAGAAATTCGTAATCCGAGAGAATACCAAGGAAGTGATGATCCAGCAGAAGGTCTTACTCGTAAAGAACATGAAGATTTCATTAATTTAAAAGATAAAGAGGCTAATGGCGAACATCTAAGTTCTGCTGAAAAAACACGTCTCGATAATTTGACTAATATTGATAAGGCAGTAAGACTAGGAGGCAATGTAACTACTCTAGGAGATGGTGCAGGAAGAGAAACAAAAAATAGTGCGATAGATAAAGCTAGAGAGATTGCGGACGAAAAAACTAGAAATGAAAAAAATGATAGCCTTACACCAATTGATGCAGGCGGGGACAAAAATCGTTTCTTTGAGCAAGTGTTCAGCGTATTTCGTGGAGATGGTTTGTGGAATACGAAAGGAGAGGCTGCGTTATCTAGAATATTAAATTCGGATGTGGATGACTTCTCTAAAAATATTAAAATAAAAGTAGGGGATACAACGATTACCCGTCTAGCGGGAGAAAAAGAAATTACTGTAGTGCTACAAGGCGGAGAAAAATTTACATTGAATGACTCAAAATATTTAAGTAAGTTAATTGGGAATGCTGGTAAAGAAATTATAGATGCTAAAGGTAAAATCATACCAGGCTTAGATATTAATAAGGCAGTTAGTTTTAATCAGCTAATAGATGATGGGTTGTATAAATATTACAGCGCATTTTCAACGGGGGGAAGTGATAAGGCACCAGAAGGTTACTTGAATAGACGAATGAATCTGAAAGATGTGCAAGAGGGGCACTTTAATTTTTATAAATATAGTAAAACTACGCAAATAACAGCCGCTAACCCCATTACTCATCTCACCGATAATGAAGATCCTTCCAAACGAACGAAGCTTAATTATTTAGATTTTACTGTTAATGATTCTGAATTAAGAAAGAAAACTTTAACTTCTGACCCAATTGGATACATGAATAATAAAAAGGGTGTTTCGCCAATCGATATGTTTTGCGAAGAGTTAGGTTGCCGTTATGCGGCAAAGGTAATGTTGCTTAAGTCGGTTGGTTTGCTTCCGCCGGGTGCTACTGCAATGGAAGTAGAAAGTATGTTAAAACAGGATAAGCAACATCTCATGCTATTCAGTGACCAACAAATGATAGACCGTGCACAAAATGGAGATTGGGCAAAATTAACAGGGGCATATCAAGTAAAAAATGAAACGTTCCCATTTGTTGCCAATAGAGCTATGGTTAATTTAAGTAACTCGGAAGTTCAAACACATCTCAATGAAGGCAATGTTGTTGTTTTGAATTCACAATTTCAAAGAATTAATCATGTTACCGTTCTGCGCCAAATTAATCAAGGAGTCGCAGTATTTGATGACACATTAGGTAGCCCACTGGCGACTAACGGTTTACCTGTAAATTCGATAAATGCCGAAGTTTATGGAATCAAGAGAAGTTATCAAAAGAAATAAAAATGAAAAATATATTTCTTTTGATACTGTTATTAATGATTAGCTGTAAATCACAGCCGGCGGATCGAACTATGGAAGAAACAGGAGATGAACTATATGAATTGACAAAAGAATTATTAGAATTAGAAACTTTGTTTAGTTCCAGGTCTACTATTCAGATAGAAGATGCGATATGCTACGGCAGACCGGAAGCAATGATAAATACATCATGGACGCAAAGAACGACAAATTACTTTGGTCGATATTTTGCCTGTCAGTTCTCAGATAAGGATGCGAGAGTTTTTTTTCTTAAAGTTGTAAAGCCAATTGACAATGATTGGAAAGACTTAAAAAAAACTAGTTATAACAAGGACGGGAGTATTGATTCATGTCGAATAGAAAATTGCTTTGTATGGTTTGGGCGATTCTATATAGATATAAATGATGGACCAAAATATAAATGGAGTCCGAAGAGAATAAAAAGTTTCAATAATTTTTATTTGTATATTATTGATACCTTGGAGAAGGCAAACTTTTGTAAAGAATGAAGTTTTATGGGTAATGGTTCATAGGTGTGCCTCGCCAAAATGCAATCTGCAATGTTATTTGGAGGTGGTATGCCAACGGTGGTTCGATACGATGCGAGTATTTAGTATTTGTGGAGTAGCTATTTCCGATTTGTCGCATCACTCACCAACCGAACTTTGAAGTGAAAGGGATAATGCACAGTAAGCGAAAGAGTAAGAAAAACAAAGGGTCTTAACGGAGCCTTACAGCGTGTTAGAACAATAAGCCGCTGTGGCGGGTTTTTGGTTTTTTTGGCGTTACCTTTTTTTGCCACTTACACAAAACCAAAAAAAGGTAACAGTAAAGATCACCCACGCTGGGAAGCGGTAATAAAAAGAATCCCACTCTGATAAGAGAAGGAAAAGAGAATCTCAAAAGTGTAACTTTTGAAGTAAAAGGATAATAAGGGTTAACCTTATGAAAAAGAAAGTCAACCAACGACTATGCGTTAGGGATATGCAGGGGTAGTCGCTCAGTATGCGACCGTAGCGACAGCGAAGCCCGTAATAGCCCGACGCGCTAGTCGAGAAAGGAAAGCAATCATGCGAAGGATGAGACAAATACGAAATAACCGCGTAACGCCCAGTGCCAACGTGCTGATGGTGAAAGACAAGATCCGAGATGCGTTTATTGATAAGGTAGCGGAGGCAACCGGCATTAACCCCGACTTGGTGAGATTTGCATTAGGAAGATTTGAGCAGGCGAAGGTTACTAAGAAGATGAATAACCAGGCAGCGGGATTAGGACGTGGAGTTGGTGCTGTTATGGGAGCAGGAGTGATGATGGCACTAGGTCCTGTAGGTCCACTCATGATGGCAGGTCCACTCGGAGCAACAGCACTGGGTGCAGGAGCTGGAAGTAGACTCGGGACAAAGATGATTTCCTCGGGCACGATGAGTAGTATATTGAATAACCCCGTATTTCAAACCGGGGCTACAGTAGTGGCAACAGCGGTAGCAGGTCCTGCGGGAGGACTTGCGGTAAACCAATCTTTGCAGAGAAGCCCGATTGTGCAAAACAACAATCAACTAAACGCACTTAGGCAACAAGAGAATGCATTAATCCAAAATGCAGCCGGAGCAGCAGTAGCAAACGCAATCGGACGACCTGACGCTGCGGGAAACTTTTCACAGATACTCGGTGGACTTAAGAAGAGACAAGTGGCTAAGAAGAATAATGCGAACCTGGGGAAAGTAGTAACGAGTGGACTGGTTAGTGCCAACCGTATGGTAACGGGAATGGTGAGTGGGGTTGTAAGAAATGCAGTAATCGCATTTGGAGGAAGTGGAGAAACGTTTGACCGGCTAACCGTAAGTCCATTTACCCCGACTCCTACCTGGACAGGAGCGGCTAAGGTAGATTTGTCGAAGGATGGACTTAAGAGTCGATTGGAAGAGAAAGTGATGTCTGACTTTCTAGAGGCTAATGGAATGGATAAGGATTTGGCAACTACAGTAGCCTCTGCTACGAATGCGAAGATTAAGGCTAAGAAAGCTAAGAAGGAAGAGAGAATTAATGCAATAGAGTCTACGGCACAAACAGCACTTGCTGTAACAGCGATAGCATTAACAGGAGGGGGAGCTGCACCTGCATTTGGTTCTGTATTATCAGGCACAGCCGGAACAACGTATTATGCGACCCAGGCAGCGAGTATAGCGTTACAGGCGGCGATAGGTTCCAGGAAAGGTGGAAAAGAGGGAGCATTAGCTGGAGTCATGAATGGAGTATTACAAGCCGTAGGCGCAACAAACCTGGGAGCTGTAGCGAAAGGATCAGAAGAATTAGCCGGTCGAGCCAAAGACATTCAACAAATCGCATTGGATAATCCAGTATTAATGAAAGTATTGGCAGCGACTAATGTGAGTTATTCGAAAGAGAATGGCTGGGGGGTAAAGGCAAACATAACCGGAGCCGTCAATGCAATAGGAGCAGATAAAAGCTTACTCAACAAGGTAGCAAATTCGTTAACCAACGTGACCATCGGACAATCACAGCGGGGTGGAGCAAGTGTGAATTTAGGATTTAATACAGGAATGGGAACACTTGGATTAAATTACACAGGCGCAACAGGAACGTTTGGAGGAAGTTTTGATATTGGACTACTGCATAAAAAGTGGACACGAATTTAGGTTTCCGAAAGGAGACCAAGATGAGAGTATACCCAAAAGAGTTTAAAATAGAGTCAGTAAGACTTTACATTGCAAATGAGAAGAATAAAAAGAAGACAGCGCGGGA
>JANMOF010000314.1:0-8587 GCA_031368925.1 Leptospiraceae bacterium | reverse complement strand
CCCGCGCTGTCTTCTTTTTATTCTTCTCATTTGCAATGTAAAGTCTTACTGACTCTATTTTAAACTCTTTTGTGTATACTCTCATCTTGGTCTCCTTTCGGAAACCTAAATTCGTGTCCACTTTTTATGCAGTAGTCCAGTTCTTACTTGTGCTTCCCCAGTATGGGCTTTTATGCGGTGGGACATCTTCTGTTTCAAACACATAATAATCAACTCCGCTTTCTGTGCTCTTGTATCCTTTTACACAGGCGAAGTTATTCGAAATCCACGAAGGCATCGCAGAGTCAATTGAAGTAGTTGTGATTGTGCTTCCCAGACATGTCGTTAAACACGCGTTAGTCGTGCAAGCGGAAGTAGTAGAGGTGCTTGAGCTTTTACTTAACGCATAAAGACCAGCAGCATACGCAAGATTCTTATTACTATTATCCGAACTCGTTCCAAATTGGTTGCAACCGAGTGAGATTAAACTTAAACCTAAAATGATTATCTTCATTTTTATTCTCCTAATTTATTTTAGCTGTCAGTTCGAGCATCTCGACTTTGCTCGATATAAACTTAAGTCGAGAACTACAAGTGCTAAAAGCTCTTATTTTATTTAGTAGTTCTCGATTAACACTCGAACTGACATTTATCCATTTTATTTTTTAACAGCCTATTATTTTAATTCTTTTAGCTTGCGAATATCTTTGATTATTCTCTCGATATCACCGTTTACATTTCCATTGTAAACAGCCCTGATTTTTAAATTTGAATCAGTTATATAAATTTGTTCTGAATGTATAAAATCATCCTTCGATTTCTTTTCATTCGTATCTGTGTCTGCATTAAATGTATTTCGTGCTAAGGAATACATTTCTGTTTTATTTCCAGTTACTAAGTCCCAGTTCTTTTTTCCAAATCCTGTTGCTTGCGAATATTTTTTCATTACCTCTACTGTATCCATATCAGGAGTCACAGAAAAAGATAGAAAATAGATTTCAGAATCATTCTCATATTCAGTTTTTATTTTTTTCATGTTTCGCATTACATGAGGACAGACTCCGCTACACTTCGTATAGAAAAAGCAGCTAATCGTTATTTTCCCCTTTAACTTATCCTGTGTTATGGTATTTCCATCCTGGGTTCGAAAAGAAAAGCTTGGAATTTTTATAATACTTGGATTTGAGTCCTCCCAAACTGAGTCCAGATTTCTTTGTGTTAAGAAAGGAAGTCTTTCCTCTGGCTTACTGACCTGGTCTAGTTTTTCTTTTTTAAGCTTTGCAATCGCCAAATTAAAATTTTGCGCTTCCTTTGGTTTATCATTGCAATAGAAAATAAAACAAATGAAAAATAAAATGAAATTAATACGCAAGAGTCTTTTCACTATTACCCTCCACTTTTCTACAGAGCTTAGTTCCTGATAATCCAATCTTTTCTTCTTTGTTCATCAAGTAGTTCATATAAATCTTTCCATCTATTCGCCAGACTTTATGACCTAGCAGATTTCCATTTTCGTATTTCATATAGCTTTCGATATTTCCATTTGGATACCATGTGAAGTTTTCTTTATCAAACTTATCATTTTTAAATTGAAAATAAAAACGAATCTTTCCATCTTCATGCCAGCCTAGATGAATTCCTTCTTTTTTTCCTTTCGTGTAATTTCTCTCGAAAACTAAATTTCCATTTGGATACCAACTTTTTTCAATTCCTTGTTTTTCTCCTTTTCTATATTCTGTCTCAGAGCGAGGATTTCCGTTTTCATACTTAGAAATATTTTTTCCTGAAAATAGCTCCTCCTGAAAATACAGTTTCCCTTCTCTAAATTTGATTCGATTATCATTGGTTGAAATCGTCTGCGCATAATCACAGGAAACCAGAATAAGTATTAAGATAAGTATTGTCTTTATGTTCATTTTCCTTTGTCCTAAGAATTAATTCTATTATAGGCTATTAAAAGGAGCTTGTCGCCCGAGCTTATAAGCTTGCACCAGGTTTTTATGAAAAAAATTTGGAGAGAATAATGGGAGTAAATTAATCCCTTGAGTCTGACGAACTGTTAGGTGACAGCGTAGTGACAAATATCATATGTTAAAATAACTAGGAATTATAAAAAAGGTTTTGACTTTTTTAAAAAACACTTTCCTAAATTGAAGAAGAGTCTAGTTGCACTGATGAAATTTCTCATTCAAACATTCGACGGACTGATAACATACATAGAAAGATTTAAAACAAGAGGATAGATGAAATGAACAAGGAACTATTACATAAAAACGAAGCGTCTGAGAAAGTTGAGTTTGAAAGCATTCTAAACGTGCATGGAAAAAACGAGGAGGGGCAGACTCCACTTCATATGGCAGCGAATCGCGGTCACTTAGAGTTAGTCGCTTCCCTTATCGAAAGAGGAGCTGACCTAAATCCGAAAAGCAATTTTGGCTATACTCCTTTGCATTATGCAGCCAATCACAGCGGAATTGAAATTGCAGAACTCTTAATCGAGAATGGCGCTGATGTAAACGCTAAGAGTGATTTTAACTATAATCCTCTTCATTATGCGGCTCATCATGGTAAGACAGAAGTTGTCAAACTTCTAATTCAAAAGGGAGCTCGATTAAGTAACCAGAATACGTTTGGATTTACTCCACTGCATTATGCAGCCTTGCATGGAAGAGTGGAAGCTGTCGAAGTATTAATTGAAAACGGTGCAAGTTTACATATAGAAGACGAAGATGGTTACACTGCTTTTGAGCTAGCTAGAAAGTCCGGCTACTCTGAAATAGCCGAAATGATTGAGCACGCGATGAAAAGAAGCAAGTTTATTTAAATTTGGTTACTTATTAAAAAGTGGTTTGAGAATTTGTTCTCTAATCTCTTCCGCTTTTTTTGTAGTCCCAAACATTTTTCCCTCATGGTCTACTAAATAAAATGTATCTTTTGCTCGCTGTGTAATCTTGTCTGTTTCGATGATTCCAGACAGAATATTAATTTGATTTTCTAGTAGAACTTTTGTTACGTGATACAAAAGACCTCTCCCTGAATCTGCCTCAATGTAAAAACAAGTTTGCTTTTTATCAGGTTCATCCTGAAAAATTAACTCTGCCCTCTCTCTAAAAAAATTCTTTATGACAGGAGTCCGGGATTCATGGTTTTGAAAAAGCTCATCCAAACCTTTGCGCTTAGAAAAAATGGTATCCATCATGAGTCCAATTTCGACTGCTTTTTTGGCGCCCATATTTGTCTCCGATTTTAAACGAAGTGTGTCGATCGCATATTCGATCCCATTTTCTTCGACAGTTAAAATTTCACCGGAGATGATATCCCAGCCCAGTAAAAAAATAATAGATGCCATTCTATGGAAAGTTCCGATTTCTGTAACATCAGTCTTTAGTGTCACTAGAATCTCATCATCGAGTGTTTTGTAATGGAAATCAATCATTCTGGCATGAACCAGCTTTCGAAATCTTTTTGGTATTTGACCGGGATAAATTCTGTGAAGTGATAGTCGGCAAATTCATGTTTAGAGAAAGGGTCTTGCTTGCAAAATTCCTTCATTGCCTCCAGGCTTTCTGCCCTTGCGATGAGAATTCCTCCATCTCTGGGATTTTGTGGACCTGAGCTTAGAAGGATTTTTTTTTCATATCCTAAATCTAGAAATTCTCTGTGTGTCACAAGTAAGGTGTCAATTTTTTCTATTGGGACTTTATATTCTAATCTTATCACGAAATGTTTCATATATTTTTCAGGTTTCTTATTCTTCATTTTGCAACAAGTGAAAAATTATTTTTGTTTACTTCTATTCCTTGCTTGTTTTTGTTTACCTATGGATACCTCTATGATTAAACGCAGTTTCTATTTCATTCTTCTTCTTTCTTTTTTCTTCACTTCCTGCTTTCCTCCTTTTAAGAAAGAAGAGAAAAAAGACAATACTACTACCCTTCTTCTAGCAGCTCTCCTTCTGAGTGATGGGAGTTCCTGTAATGGACTCTGGGCGATTGATTTTAATTCAAATGGATATTCTTGCCAGCCAGTGCGACTCGTTGCCTCTGGCACTAACGTTGAGATTTATGAGCAGTCAGGTCTTTCTGCTGAGACAAAGTATTCTGGTTTTAAGTATTCGAGTGTTGTATCTTCTTTTGATAATACAATCTATCCGAAGTTAACCGCTGCCTTTGGTGCTCCTACTGATATTGATGGAAATAAAAAAGTTACTGTCTTTGTTTTGGATATCGGGTTTGGAATTGGTGGGTATGTAGATCCAGTTCAATTTTTTGGAGACGATCCTTATGACAATACATTTAGATCTAACCAGCGAGAAATTATCTATATTGACGGTAACGCTCTATTAGCCTTACGCAAGAAAGATTTGTCTGCGAACCTACCTGATACTTTTCTATCTACTCTCTCTCATGAATTTCAGCATTTGGTTCGAATCCAATATGAGCTCGGGTTTAAGACTGTTATCCGCACTTATAGCGATATAACCAATACTAGCTTTACCTTTGATGATACCTGGATCAATGAGGGAACAAGTGAAGTGGCAAGTGATATTGCAGGTTATGGTCCTCAATATTCCAGGATGGCTTGCTATAGAGGTGACCCTGCAACAGATTGTGTAGAGGGTGCTGCCGGTTATTCGCTGTTTAGTTGGAGATCGTCTATTCGTAATTATGCGTCCGCGTATACATTCATGTCTTATTTGTATAATGTTTCTGGAAGCACAGATACAGAGAAAAATGCATTTATAAAAAATACCGCAGCTGGAAATAGCTCTAAGATTCGGGGAAATACTTTGACAAATATGATGACTCTTTTTCAATCTGCGGCTAAGTATAATTCGACTCTTCTCGGTACAGATACAACTGGTATGTATAAAAGACTATACGCTACTTTTCTTTCTCTTGCGTTTAATCCAAGCCGATATCCGACAACGTCTACTTTGTTTATTGGAACTGCGACAATTGGGACGATGAGTTCTTTGCAGACTGCTTATCCATTACCCTCTACTTTAAATCCGATTTATACCTATGCATCTAATTTTGGAATAGTGAAGGGTTCTAGTTTTCAGATTGATCCATCTGCGTTTTATCGAGTTTCTGAAAATTCTTCCACTGCGCCGGATAATGCTGATTCTGTGAAAGTTTGGAATGGAAATCCTGGAACCTTTGGTCCTGAATTCTTAATTTTTAATGGACGTGTTGACACTACGCCCATTCTATCTACTGGGAGTATTCTTTCTGAAAAGGAAGCTGCTATTTCTAAAGGCATCTTTTCTCCAATAAAAGAAAATCTTAGATGGCAAGCACCTGTCTCGAAAAACGGAGAATTATTTTGTCCGCATTCTTTTGTTTCCGGGCAGAGATCTTCTCTTAGTAGGTATAATATTTCTGAGCGTCTTTTAGCGAATGAAAAGATGAAATAAAAAACTTGTTTATAAATCTGTGATAGCCACTCTGGTACTAATATAAGGATATTAATATGACGATAGCTGATTATTTTAAAGTGAGTTTTAAAAAACCAGAGTTAAATGAAACAATTTCTCAGATTTTAGAAAAAAAAAGTAAGTTAAAAACCCAATTAGAGTATTGCTATTCAAGACTTGAATCTATCGAAATCTGCAATAGCAATTCCAAATCTGCTGACGCGCTTATTTTATCGAATTATCTCATTGTGGATATTGCTAATTTGGCGCTCCTATTTTATAATAAAGCCCCAATTACAATTTCTGACAATTGGCTTGAAAAAGTAAAAGTCATTTCAGAAGAAGAAATCATTTCTGGTTTTACTAAGCATAGTGGTATTCTTGCATCTGTGTATGAAACCGAAGAAGAAAAGACTGAAAAGATAGAGTCATCGTTAGCGGATCTTCTATATTCAGTTGAAAAAAATATTTTTAAAAAGAACAAGTCTCAGTTTGAGAATCCAATCGACAATTTCAAAAAGAAATCTACGATTCAACTGATTGTAAGCATAATCGTTATTATCCTGACACTGAATCTTGGAATCAAACAATACAATAAGTTAAAGCCAATTAACAGTGATACGGCTAAAATCTATTTCATGAACGCAGAAGCGAGCACTCCTGTCGCAGCTAATTCAGTTACTGCCGAAGTAAAGCCTTCAGAGGAATGGGCAGAGGTGCATTTTATTTTACCAAAACCGACAGCTATTAAAGACATTAAGGTGGAGCCGGTTCATCAAATCCATGCAAGATTTCAATTAAAAGAATTAAAATACTTAGATGAAAGCAAGAAAGTTGTTAAGGAAAGAAATTTTAAATTGAGTAAAGTCGGGATGGTAGAGAATTCAGAAACAAATGAAATTTGCTGCACAGAAGAATTAAAACCTGGAAGACTAACTCCTGAAAAATACTTGGAAATGGAATCTGTGAATCCTTCTCCTTCTTTTTATGTCAAGATGGAAGAAACAAAAGATGTAAAAGAAATTATCCTTACTTATCGCTATATCAAGAACACGAAAAAGTTTGTGGATTAGGATAATTCGTCTTAGATGCTAGTTCAATACCTTTTATTAATGCGTGTTCATCAATGGATCAAGAACACGATTATATTTGCAGGGATTATTTTTGGTCGCAAGCTATCAGATCCTGATGCAATTCTAAAAAGTTTTTTTGCATTTTTACTTTTTTCTGTTATAGCAAGTTGCCAATATGTGGTTAATGATTATCTCGATAGAAAAGAGGATGCTCTTCATCCAGAAAAAAAACACCGTCCACTAGCCTCAGGAAAAATTGAAGCTAGTCTAGCTTTGCTAATAACAGTGATTATCCTCCCGTTATCTCTTACCCTCTCTTATATTCTTCATCCATACTTTTTTGCACTTTGTAGTTTTTACTTCGGGTTTAACCTTGTATACAGCAAGTATTTGAAACATATCGTTATTCTAGATGTGATGAGTATCAGTATCGGGTTTGTCATTCGCGCAATTTCAGGAGCTGTTGTAATTGGAGTTAGTTTTTCTTCCTGGCTTTTACTTTGCACATTTATGTTAGCCTTGTTCTGGGGCTTTAGCAAGAGACGTGGTGAGCTTATTTTATTAGAAAAGTCAGCTAGTTCTCATCGAAAAATTTTAGAAGAATATTCGCCACAGTTCTTAGATCTGATGATGTCTATTGCATCTACGATGACTCTTATAAGCTACGTAATGTATACCATTAGCCCCGATACAATTCAAAAAATGGGAACGGATAAACTGGTCTATACAATTCCAATCGTAGTATATGCAATTTTTAGAAGCCTGTATATTATTTACATTAAGAATATGGGGCATAATCCTAGTAAGGCGATACTTACCGATATAAGCGTATTAGCCTCTGGATTAGTTTGGGTTATCATGGTAACCGGAATTTTATATTTTAAAATACCTTCCATCCAATGAAAGTATTTCGTAAAGTCCTAGAATATTCTTTTTACATTTTAGTAGTTCTTTGTTTTACCTTCGCACTTTCTTTTTTCAATGGGGGAGGTAGAAAGTTTTATTTTAACATTTTCGAGTATCCAAGTTTAACCGAGGCTACAATTTCTCCCGAGTTTCAAAATAAAAATAAAGTCATCTACTTCTGGGCAACCTGGTGTAGTGTATGCGAAACGAATCTTCCTTTATTTAAGAGTAGCTACTCGATGTTAAACGGTAGATATAATACAGAGTTTGTTTCCGTGGAGGAGGGTGGTGGCACACCCGAGCATGTAAAAAAATACATCGAAAAGAATGGAATTAATTTTCCGACCGTGTTTGGAAACCAGTCTCTACTTGAGGCTAATAAGATTCATGCGTTTCCGACTACTCTGTTTGTAAATTCCAAAAACGAAATTAAATTTATAGATACAGGAATTATGAATCCACTCAGCATTTGGATTCGCATATTATTTTTAAACTGGAGTTAATGTGTTTTCAATTAAAGAATTACGAAAATTAAAACAGGAATTATTAAATAGTCTAATCACCGAATCTAAAGAGTATCTTAAACAAATTCCAAAAGAGTATCGAAAAAAATCGGAAACTATTCTGAAAGAATACGTCCGGACTGAGTCAATAGCAGGACTTGAGTTGTGGGTAAACGGAGTATCCGAATACTTATATTTTTCTGAAGCCTTAAAAGATCTAAAGCAGATCGAAAATGATTCCACTCAACTAAAAGATTTTCAATTTGCATTGACAGAAAGTCTTAAGACAGATTTCGGAGTAGAGGACTTTCGATTTATCGGATGGGAAAGAATAAAACCTAAATATGAGGCACTATTATTACTTCTAGTGAAGTATTCAGAAGAAGCGCTTACTCCTTGTTATACTTTGGATAGGAATGTATTTTTAGGAGTTGATTCAGATTTTTCCCATTTCGAGAAGGCGGACGGTAATCCTTCTGCAAAAGGAGTGAAAGTAAAGACGATTCGTAAAAAAACTTCTGAGGAAAAAGTCATTCAGGTTTTAAATGCGCATGAATATTTAGAACTCATGTGGGCAGATGGATATGAGCTATATTCGTTGTTAACCGATAAAGTGCATATTGTGCAATCAAACGGGCTTGTAAGCTATAGTCACTTTCATGAGCAGGGGATATCCTATATTAACTTCATTGATCGTGATATTCTTG
>JANMOF010000562.1:0-2408 GCA_031368925.1 Leptospiraceae bacterium | reverse complement strand
GAGATGCAGGATCGGTAATGGGTAATCCAGACCTCATTTCGTATGAGTCAACTAAATTTTGTGTCGGACAAGTTCCAGTATTGCCACCTTGGTAACCTACAGGAAAGTTTCGTGATTCAAATCCATTACTAGCGCCCTCGCGTCTTTCGAAAATTGTTTCAGGACTTGTATTAGTATTCACTATAGCTGAATAAGATGGTGCTAATGAATACGCCGGACTCAAATCTATGATTGCTTTTGATGCTAAGGCTACATTTTGCCATTTCGTGAAATCGTAATCACTATGCAAAGGACTTGCTGCATAAAGAAGTGCTCGAGCTTTTAAAGCCAGTGCAGCTCCTCTTGTCGCACGCCCAGTTTCTTTTGCTGAAGAAAAGTCCGCGTAACTTAAAGGTAGCTTTAAGGCTATAGCATCGCACTCACTTACAATAAATTTTATTACATCTTCAAAATTTGCTTGTTTAACATTTATGGCCTCTTCTGGAGTTAGAACGGTTGTCTCAAGCGGGATATTTTTGTATCTTTTAGCTAGTTCAAAGTAGAAAAACGCTCGGAGGAATCTTGCTTCGAATGGATAATTATTATATTGTAAGATGATATCTTTATAGTCGTTACCCGTTGTGTTATTGTATTGCAATTCTGGGAATGTTTGTCCAGCAGATTCTTTTAGGAAAAGATTACTAGCCCGTATTCCGGCATACATATTATTCCAAACATTATCTAATGGCTGGATGGCACTCCAAGTACCATCGTTAAACTGTTGAACGTTTGAAAGATCATTCACATGTTCCGCATCATCAGTGGCAGAGGAACGCATTGCCCCGTCAACACTATTAAAGTCTGTTGGCAAGTAAGCATAAATACCAGTTAAAAAACTTTTTGAACGTGCAAAATCGCTAAATACGGTTTCTTTACGGTTAAATGATGTTTCATCATAATCTAAATCTGAACAATTGGTAAACCCGAGTAATAATAAAATAATTAAACTAAAGTTTATATAATGTTGTTTCTTCATAAGTTCTTTTTTTTAAAATTCGATTTTAATTCCTAAATGATACGATGCTAGCAAAGGATATTCAATTCCTATTGATTCCGGATCAGCAACATTAATGTTGTCAATAGAAAACGCATTCATTGCTCTAGCATATATTTTAGCTCTGCTAAGTTTTACATTTTTAAGTAGCGCCTCAGAAAAGTTATAATAAAACTCAAAATGCCTCAATTTAAGGTAATTTCCAGACTGCAACCAAATATCATTAGGTCTATAATTATTTTCATTATTAACATTTGTCAATCTTGGCAATGTAGCTGAAGAAGCTGTCTCTGGAGTCCAAGCTCCCGCAGAAAATTCACTTATGGTATTTTGTCCAACTAACGGCCAAAACGTGCTTCTAGTACTTAAATAGAGTGTTTGATTTGCTATTCCTTGTAAGAGTACATCAATACCAAAACCATCCAATTCAACACCAAAATTTAGTGCATAATACAATTCTGGCGTTGATGCACTATGACCAATTGCAATTTCATCGAAAGCATCGATGACACCATCGTTGTTTTGATCTTTATACTTTACATCGCCAGGTCTCACTGGAGAAAAAAGTTGTCTTGGACTTGCATCTATGTCTGCTTGATTTTGAAAGAAACCTAAACTTTGAAGACCAAATCGTTGCCCTATCCTATTACCGGTTTGTCTTAAATAATCGAAAGCCCTTGGCTCTTCATTAATGTTTTTGATTTCATTTGTAGCATAAGTAAAATTACCACTAACAAAATATTTAAACTTATCGACTTGGTCTTTGAATTGAAACGAACCTTCGATACCCTTATTTAATACTTCTCCAGCGTTTTCAAAGGGCTGTGCTACTCCAATTAGCGATGGAACTGAACCACTTGTACTTACGATAATGTCGGTTCTTTTGTCCTGAAAAGCATCTACACTGAAATTTAATTTTTTAAATAATTCAATATTGAAACCTAGATTTATTTTTTCTGATTTTTCATAAGTTAGCCCTTCTGTAGCCAACCTTCCTTCACGAATACCTGAAAACGAGTTATTGTTAACAGTGAAATTATACGTTCCCCCTGCGTCAAAAGCTTGTAAACTCAAATTTTGAGTCATAATATCGTTACCGCTTATTCCCCACGAACCTCTTAGTTTTAAGTGATTTATAACTTTGCTATTTTTGAGGAAGTTTTCACGATTGATAAGCCATCCAGCTGAGACAGCAGGAAAAAATCCAAAACGATTTTCTTTAGGAAGAACATTAGTTCCGCTGTAAGCTAAAACACCATCAATGAAGTAACGGTCTTTATAGGCGTAACTTGCTGATGTCATATAAAGTTCGCGCAGAAAAGTGTTGTACTGATTGTCGTTCACTCTTTTATCCTCTTGGTATGTGAAACTTGCT
>JANMOF010000538.1:0-35315 GCA_031368925.1 Leptospiraceae bacterium | reverse complement strand
TAGCTCTCGAGGCAATCGGTCTTACAGAAAACGATGCAGTCATTACAAGCTCGGTAACATTTACCGCTTCCGCAGAAGTGATTTGCTATTTTGGAGCAGCACCTCTTTTGACCGATGTAGATCCGATTCACAATATCATGACTCCACAAACTCTTTTAGATTTGATTGAGCGAGAATGTGCCTGGGATGGAAACGTTTTGCTGCATACACAATCAAATAAAAAAATTCGCGCTATCATTCCTGTTCATCTCGCCGGTTATACTTGCGATATGGAAGAAATTATAAAAATTGCAGATAAGTATAATCTCTATTTAATCGAAGATGCTGCACATGCCTTTCCAGCAATTCATAAAAATAAGATGATTGGAGTTTGGGGTGACTTTACAGTTTTTAGTTTTTATGCTACTAAAGGAATTACGACAGGTGAAGGTGGGATGGTAACTACAAATCATCCAGAGCTTGCTGATAGAATTCGTCTCATGCGGTTACATGGTATTAATCGAGACTCCTATAATCGTCCTGGTTGGTATTACGAAGTTGTGGAAGCAGGCTTCAAATACAATATGACTGATATCGCAGCAGCACTCGGGATTGTTCAGCTTCATGAGGCTAATGGCTTTTGGGCGCGACGAGAGGAAATTGCACTTCGTTATAATTCTGCCTTTGCGGATATTAAAGGAATGAAACTTCCTCTTCCCGATGAAAATGGAAAACATTCCTGGCATCTATACCGAATTGAACTAGATCCAAAACTTGCAAAAATTGGTCGCGATACTTTCGTCGAAGAATTAAAAGAGCGCAATATAGGAACTAGCCTCCATTTCATTCCAATCTTTGAACATCCCTATTATAAAAAAACATATAACTTTAACCGTAAGCATTTTCCTAATGCTAGTAAGATGTATGATAAAGCTGTATCACTTCCGCTTTTTGCAGGGATGACAGACGAGGATGTGGAAGATGTGATTTACGCAGTGCGGGAGCTTTTGGGATAATTAATTCATCCAAATTAAATTCAGATTTCTGCCTTCATCACCGCATCTATGACTATGATAGTTTGGATCGTCTATAGTGCAGATTTCTGAATCTACGAAATGAATTGGTAATTTATTTTCTATGAGCCGACGACGAAGGACTAAGTCGATACCTAGCAGGTATTTACTATTATCCTTTAATTCGATTGCCTCTGGGGCATATTCTTGAAACTTTGTAAATAAATCCTCCCCGACTTCATAATTCTTTTTACGTGCACAGGGACCTAGATAGGAATGAATTGATTCTAAAGAATAGCCCTGTGATTTGAGGTGTAGAAATAGTTTTTCAGAAATACCTAAATCAGTTCCTTTCCAACCCGAGTGGATTATTCCAATTAGCTGTTCTTTTTCTGACCAAAAGAATAATGGCATACAGTCTGCCGTTTTCACAACTAATACCTCATCCAGTTTTGTTGTGTATAGTGCATCTCCTTCTGTCAGGGAATTCGACAAATCTTTTGTATTATAAAATTTATCTCCGTGCACTTGCTCGAGCAGAAACACTTTGTTTGCCGCAATTCCGGTTTTTTTTGCAATGAACTCACGAATAGCCATAGATAGATTTTCTTTTGAAATACCTTCTAGTTCTTTGGTCTCTTCTTTTCCCAATACAGAAAAATGCACAGTGCGTAAAAAATTAGTTTGTATTTCTTTTTGTATCATGGTATTCTATTCCTTAAATGGTAGAGTTTGGTTATATTTTATTTTGTAAAATGGATTTCTTTTTTACAAAGAGTTTAAGTCAAAATAGTAGAGGCAAAACTTATGAGAACGAAAGCTTTGATTTTATTTCTAATTGTGCTTGCTTCAGATTGTTCTATTTTCCCCGAGAAGGAAGAACCTCCTCCAGAAAATCCATACCGACGAGCCTTATTAGAAAAATTGCGACAAAAAATAGAATGTGAAGAATGTCATCCAACCAAGGAGGAATTGATTCAATACTATCTTCTAAAAAATGAATCGGACTTCCAAAGTGGTCGAGCTACAATGTCCAATTCAAATCCATGGCAAAATTATTTTAATACTTACTTTCTTTATTTCCCACGAAATCTTCGAAACCCTTGGTATACTCCGGGCAGTGGCTCCTCTAATGGAGGTCGAGCGCCGGGTATTTATTATTATCCTCCTTATAGTGCCTACGGAAATAGAAGTTATGGTAATTATGGGCATGGTAGAGGGAGACGCTAATTATATTTTGAAATTTTACTTTCCCAGATAGTATGAAAAGTTTAATATGATTATATATGACAAATTGAATCGTGCATTATGAAATGTTTTACAATGAAGGTTCAAATTATAGAATTTTCATCTATAATTTTGTTTGAAGAACAATATGAATGATAACTTAGAAGCAAATATTTTATTTAATGAGTCTATTACACCTATTTCTTACATGAACGCTGATGGAATTTTGGTGAAAGTAAATCCTGCCTATTGCGCATTATTCTCTTCCTCTGAAATTGATCTTTTAGGAAATGATTTTACAATTCATTTTTCCAGTCTAGATTCTGATGCAAAAAAAGAAACATTACAAAAGTATAAAGATTTTTATTTACAGGGAGAAAAAGATAACTTTGAAGCAGAAGTATTTACGAAGACCGGAGAAGTAAAAATTGTAGAGATTACGAGAAAGTTTATGCAACTTCCAGGATTATCCAAAGTATGCGTTAGTTTCCTTAATGATGTTACAAGATACAAACTCTCCAATGAGAAAATCTTAAACGCTGTATTCAATGCTGTTGCCGGCGTTGTTTACCACTCAAGGATAGACTCCCAAAAAAAACGAAAAATGATTTTTATGAGCGATAGAGCCGATGTGATTTTCGGTCATTCCAGTAAAGAAATACAAAATGATATTAGCCTCATCTTAGGCGAGCTTCATCCAGATGATGTCCTCACTCCTTCTCAAAGCCTGGAGATATTTAAAAAAAATAATAATTTTAGGAGAATTCAATTCCGCGTAAAAAATAAAACCGGTGGCTGGAAATGGCTGGAAGAAAGGTCTATTTTAATAGAAACAGGTGTGAATGAATATGACCTTTACGGAATGATTACAGATATTACTGACAGAAAAGTAGCAGAAGAGTCATTAGCCGCAAGCGAAGGCAAATATCGATTACTCTATGAAAATGCCCCTATTGGAATTGTGATTGTTGATCCACAGGCGATCATTCTTGAATGCAATACTTACTTCTTAAATATGCTAGGCTACGAGAAAGAGGAAGTCATTGGAAAGAAATCATATAGCTTTCTACATGATGATTTTGTTGAATACAAGGCTGCTGCTCTTGCAAAATTATTCAAAGGAGAAATAAAAAGATTTTATATTGAAGAAAAGCGTAGAGCAAAGGATGGCAATTATGTATGGATAGGTTGTTATTCTAACGCCATTACAGACCAATTTGGAAATGTTATTTATAGATTAGATTTCATAACTGATATTGAAAATAGAAAAAAATCAGAAGAGCAACTTTTAAAATTAGATCAATCTAAAAATGCAATTTTAAATATTGTCGCACATGATCTTAGATCACCAATCATTGGCATTACTAATTTAGCCAGGCTCCTTCTGAAAGTAGAGTATTCTGAGGATAAGCAGAATTACCTTGAGCTTATGGAAAATTCAGGAAACCATGCACTCAATATTATTCAAGATATATTAGCTATGGTGCAATTAGAGCAAGATGTGCATTTGTCAAATGTAGAGTCTACTGAACTAAATGAATTTATAAAAAATTGTATTAAGATTCACCAGATTCAAAGTAAGGAAAAGTCGATTCAAATAAAATTTCATAGTTGTGTCGAAAAAATTTATCATAATATCAATCAAGATAAAATGGAAAGAGTCATTTCTAATTTGATCTCTAATGCGATAAAGTTCTCGAATGAAAATGGCATTGTAGAGCTATTTCTTTATCGTGAGAGAAATAAGACGATCATCCAAATTAAAGACTATGGAATTGGAATTCCAAAAGAAATGCACGACATTCTATTTGAGAAATTTAGTGCTGCAAGAAGGGTTGGCACGAAGGGAGAAAAAACGATAGGACTAGGACTCTCCATTGCAAAAGAAATTATAGACAAACATCAGGGTAAAATCAAAGTAGAAAGTGAAGAAAATAAAGGCAGTAGTTTTTTTATAGAATTATGAAATCATTTTTATTATTATTTTTATTTGTTCTCAATGTATCTCTCGGGGCTACAGATTGGAATGAAGCTTTATTCGAGGCTTCCGAAAACGGTGATTTGCCCAAGCTAAAGCAGGCTCTCGAAAAGGGAGCAAAAATAAATTTTCAATCTTCAGATAAGGGTGGCACAACTCCACTTATGATAGCGTCGGAAAAAGGAAATCTAGGGATATTAAAGTATTTATTAAGTAAGAAAGCCAAGATCAATATTAAAGACAATGAAGATTATCACTGCTTAATGTACGCAGTGCGAAGTGGAAATCTAGAAGTTGTGAGACTACTAATACTTCATAAGGCAAACGTAAATGCTGCCGGTTTAGATGGATGGACTCCTCTTCTCGAAGCGGCTAATTTAGGTTATCCGGAAATAGTTAAATATCTTTTAAAATCGGGAGCTTATCTAAACGAAGTAAATACTTATGAAGAGACCCCTCTCATTCTTGCCGCTAAAAATGCACATACCCCAATTGTGAAATTTCTTTTAATGCAGGGTGCTGATACCTCACTTGCAGATGCGGAGGGTAAAACTGCTTTACAACACGCTGAAGCAGCGGGGCATAAAGAAATCATTGAGATTTTAAAAAAGCATGTCGCTAAATAATTTTTTTTCTGGAAATTAGCATGAATAGCGAATTATCCTTTATCCTAGAAAAATCAACCTCCGCTATTTGCTATTTAAATGAAAATGCTTCATTCACTTTTGTAAATGATTCGTTCTGTAAATTATTTCATACCAATAAAGAACAAATTCTAGGAAAAAATCCTGATTTTATTTTGCAGGATTATTCCAAGGAAGATAGCCAGGCGATTCTTTTAGAATATGCTAAAATATTTGAGCGTAAGGAAGAGGTATATGGAGAGTATACCGTATATTTAAAAACAGGTAAAAGACTTGTTTTAGAAATTAGTGTGAAATTTTTCACAGACTCATCGATGCGAACATATGCTGTTACCCTCATAGATGATATTACTTATTTTAGAGATTCTGAATTATCGCTCATTCAAACTTATAAGAATTTGCTCGATTTACAGTTTGCTCTCGATCAATCTAGCATTATTTCTATCACAGATGCAACTGGAAACATAATTAGCTTCAACGATAATTTTGTTAGGATCAGTGGATTTCATAGAAATGAAATTATTGGTCAAAATCATAGAATCATTAACGCGGGTTATCATCCAAATTTTTTTTTCGAGGAAATGTGGGAAACAATTTCCTCCGGTAAAGTATGGCATGGAGAAATAAAAAACAAAAGAAAAGATGGCAGCACCTATTGGGTAGACTCACATATAATTCCATTTCTAGATGACTATGGAATCCCTTTCCAATATATATCAATTCGCACAGATATTACTTTAAGGAAAGGAGCAGAAGAACTATTATCCGCTAGCGAGGAAAAATTTAGATTGCTTTATGAAAATGCACCCATCGGTATTATGTTAGTTGATATTGATGGTCGTATTACGGAGTGCAATGAATACCTGCTTACTTTACTCGGCTATAGTAGAACAGAATTTATAGGTAAGAAGTCATTTGATTTTTTACCTGAGGACTTCAAGGAATATAAATCACTCGCGTTCGAGCAGTTACTCAATAGAAATGCGAACCAAATTTACTTAGAAGAAAAACGCATAACTAAAGACGGTCGGCATTTATGGACTGGTTGTTATTCGAATGCATGGTTTGATAGAGACGGAAAATTCCTTTTTAAATTAGATTTCATAGTTGAAATTGAAAATCGTAAGAAGTCTGAAGAAGAACTTCTTAAGCTGGATGAATCAAAGAATGCAATACTCAACATAGTTGCTCATGATCTTCGCTCTCCAATCGGAGGAATTATAAGCCTAATACAGATTATGCTCGAAGATGATCAGAATGCGGCTAATAAAAAGTATCTTGAAATGGCTGAAGTATCAGGAAACCATGTGCTTAATATTGCAAATGACATCTTAGAAATGACACAGGCGACTGACGTTAAAAATTTTATAGATAAAGAACTTACTGAGTTGAATCGTTTTTTAGTGAATTGTATTCAATTTCAGGAATTACAGGCAAAAGAGAAAAACATAGAGATCCTATTCAAGAGTTCCGTTGAAAAATTATATTTTGAAATCAACCGGGATAAGATGATGCGGGTCATTACTAATTTATTATCCAATGCAATAAAGTTTACAAGGGAAACTGGAACAATTGAATTATCCTTATCCTTGAAAAACAAACGACCGTTAATCACCGTAAGCGATAATGGAATAGGAATTCCGAAAAGTAAGCAGCCTTTCTTATTTGAAAAATTTTCTCCAGCAAGAAGAGCCGGGACAAAAGGAGAAAAATCAACGGGACTTGGAATGTTTATAGTTAACGAAATTATCGAGAGGCATAATGGTAAAATTACTTTCGAAAGTGAAGAAAATAAAGGAACAACGTTTTACATAGAATTATGAAGCAGAAAAAAGATAATAACGAATCCGATCAAATTATTCAGGAAATATTGAAGCCTCATACACGAGAAATTTTAGAGACAGTTAGTGAACTGCGTGAGTTTTTTAAAGAGGAATTTCCTTCTCTTATTGAAAAAGGGTATCCAGTTTGGAAAGGGATTGGCTATAGTGACTCTAAATCAGGTTACCTGTGCGCTATATTTCCATTAGACGCTGAAATCAAATTAGGATTCGAATACGGAATTATTTTAAAAGATAAAGACAAAGTCTTACATGGTGACGGAAAGCAAGTCCGATACCTTACTATTCCGTCAGGAACAGAAATTAATCGTAAACAAATCAAAGACTTTGTTAAACAGTCATTAGCCCTTCCAATTCTAAAAAAAGATAAGCTGGCAATGATTGACTTAGTGAGAAAGACCTAAGAAATATTTCCTCTATAGATTCTATCAATTCTTTTTCGGTTAGGTCCAAGAGAGCGGTCAAATCTTGTTAGCTTCATCCCGGCTACACTTGGATTTTTATCTAGAATTTTTTCCAGAATTTTTTTATCGCGTAGAATTTCTAAATTCACAATTTGTTTTATAGCTGGTTTAATTAATAAGTTTAACCCAAAATGACCAAAAAGCGGGTAGCTCATGTAGGTAAATGCGATTAGCTGCAAGCTAAACTCCGAGATTGGATTAAAAAAAACATAAATTCTAAAGCGTGTATCTCTTGGCTCGTTCGTTTTTGAGTCAATCCAGTATTGGTCGTAAACAGTATAAATTGGTGAGAAGTAGGTCGTCCAATCATCTACAAATAAATCTTTTCTTTCTAATCCTAACACGTAACGAAATAATAAGGGAAGTTTTTTTTGCGGACCTGTATTTTTAATTCTTACATGAAGGTCTTCTGTTTGTGACTCTACAATTATTTCTTTCATTCGCTTACTGTCATAACCCAAAAAAGCATGAACCTCTGGCGTATGCTCTACTTCTGTAAAATTATCTAGTACCAATTCAAGAGGCGCTTCAATCGAGTAATGGCATATATCCATTAGTCGAAACCCTTCAATAGCAAAGTAAGGAAACGCAGCTGAGGAGTTCTCTGATTTAATCCAGACTGCACCGTAAAATTCTATACAATCAAACTTAACCGCAGAAATTTTGCAATCCTCTGTCCCGGGACTTTCTCCTTTACCATATCTATCAAAACTCATTCCGTGGTAAATACAAGTTATCCTTCCATTCTTAACTGAGCCCAGGCTAAGATCCATTCGCCTGTGCGGGCAGGAATTTTCCAGAGCTGAGGCAAGTCCATCTTTGTCTCTAAATATTACAATTTTTTTTCCATTTAGAGTAATTTGTTTTGGTTTTGATTTTAGTTCATTCGATTTTAGAACTGGGTGCCAATGATCTAAACTTGACATGGATACCTCTTAATTTGGATAATCTTTAGCAATCTTATTGCCTATTTTCTTTGCTTCAATTCCAATATTTCTAAGAAAGCCACCTACATGATTATTAAATCCTAGAAAGTAAAGTCCGGCTAACTCTGATTCACTTCCTCGAACTTTTGGATATCCTTTTTCATTAAATAATTCTGCATTGCTTTTAAAGATAGATTCGAGTCCAGACCTGTATCCAGTTGCAAGTAGAACAGCATCGAATTTCTCCTCGTTCCCATTTTTAAAAATAATAGAATGACGATTAAATTTTTCAATTTCGGGAAGAATAGAGATTACCCCTTGCTTGATGAGGCTAACAGTGCCTACATCTATGAGTGGAACTTTTTCCTGGAACTTGAGTTGTGAGATAGTTCCAAATTCAGGCGTGACAAGTCCATATTTGGAATAGTCGGGAACGAGTAAACCGAGTATAGTCTTACTCAAATAATCCCCAATCGAAGGCGGAAGAAAACTAAATAGGAGCGCTGAGTATTGCATAGGAGTTCCTAAAATTTCGCGTGGTACAATTCGAACAGGACTTCTTACACAGATTGATACCTTGGCACCGGACTCGAATAAATCTATCGCAATTTCACCACCCGTGTTTCCTATTCCAACGACTAATACTCGTTTGCCCAAAAAAGATTTCCCGTTTCGATAATCCTTACTGTGTAGAACCTGTCCCTGAAAATCTTCCATTCCGTCCCATTTGGGACTTAGGGGAGAATGATTGTAACCTGTTGCTACAATAATTTTTTTAGATTTGTAAATCGCGTCGGGAGTCTCTGTTATCCAAAAATCTTCTTCTTTATGAATTGATTTTGCGGGTTGGTTGAAGTAAGGGACGAGGGAAAATTTCTTCGCATAGGCTTCCATGTATTCGATGAGTAATTTTCTTGGCACATAACGCGGGTAATTCGCAGGGAATGGCATGAAAGGAAGATGCGATAATTGTTTTACAGTGTGTAAGTGAACTCGCTCATAATGATTGTGCCAGGCATAGCCTACCTTATCGTTTTTTTCTATGATACTAAAAGATACACCACCTAGTCTTAGAACCGCGCCGACTGCAAGACCAGCAGGACCTCCACCAACTACGAGGGTGTGTATTTCTTTCTCTGTTTCAGCCATAGATCAAAACGTCTAACTCACCCGATTTCTTAGCAAGACATTTTTTACAATTAATTTGATTGAATTGTTTGATGGAGATTAGTATTGTTGAAAAAACTATGCCAACCATTTTCAGAATAGGACAATACAGATTTTACTTTAATAGTAGAGAAGAGACTAGAATGCATATTCATATTGATTCTACCGACGGTACTACGAAATTTTGGTTAGAACCAATTGTCGCATTGGAAGTTTATTACAATATGAAATCGAAAGAATTATCTGAGATTGAAGAAATTGTCAAGGAGAGAAAAGATGAATTCATCCATGAGTGGAAAAAATACTTTAGCGTATGAAGTAACTAATATTTCTAAAAAAGGATTTTGGTTATTAGTCAATGATAAGGAATATTTTATTTCTTATTTTGATTACCCTGAATTTTTAGAAATGAGTTTACAACAAATTTTTAATGTTCAATCTATTGACCTAAAACAATTTCGTTGGTCAGATAAAGATATTGATATAGATATTGAATCTTTGGAAAAACCAGAAGCCTTTCCATTAAGCTTTCAACCAAGCAAACTGCTCAAATAATCACGACTTCTCATCCAAAAGCACTTCGAAGATTTTAGATTTATAAATTAAGTCTGTGAGTTTTTGCATTTCGATAGAATGAATGGGAGGAAAATCCAAGCGAGTCTGGTAGATTTTCTTTTCGACGTAGAAGTCTGCTTTCTTATTTTTCTTAGTTTCTTGGTCTGCGTCGTAGAAAGTTAAATTCTTATTATCCCACACTAATTCATCTGACCAGATTTTTCTTTTATCAAGTTGCACTTTATTTGCTATATATTGATTATAGGTATAATTTAATTCAATCGAGACTCGCTTTGTGCCGGGATCTACGAATTTATATTTGAGGTCGAGTGATTGTGATTTGCCGCAACAAGACAAAGTGTAGGAAATAGTTTCAAATAAAACAGGACGAAAAGAATTATTTTGGAAATGAAACAAGATTAGAATTTTTTGAAGAGTAGCATTACCCGAGTTTCCTTCGAAGGTGACGAAAATCATTTTCTTACCTTCTCCTAAAATATCTGCATATTCTACACTAGCAAAATTATACCAAGAGGGAATGATTATTTTTTCTGGCTTGCCTATTAGATTTTGTTTTTCTAATTCGTACACATAGAGAATCATTTCGTTTCCGGAAAATTCTTCTACAACGCAGTCTAATTTATTTTTATTTTTGAGAGCGTGAAATTTGCAATCAATGTAGGTATGACTTGGCGAGACTTCTTTTTCTGCCTGACTAGATACTAGAAAGGGAAATAGAAAAAGCAAACACAGGAAGGCATATTTTAAGATGATCAGTTTCATTCCATCTACTAATAACATTGACGCCCTCCACTAATTTCATATACTCTAATAACTATCGAAAGAATTTTAAAAAACTTTAAAATTTACTGATTGCAATTCGAAATATAGTTTTAAATCTTACAGTATGAGACTGAATATCTTTAATTGTAATTTGTTGTTTGTAATTTGTTTATTGTTTTCGGCTAATGCAGTGTTTGCGAACTTGAGAGCTCCATGGGTTGTCAATCGGTATCCTTCTTATGCTTTATCAAATCCTAATACGCAACTAGTAGTATTAAAGGAAAATCTAGAATTTAATTGTAATAAACCTTACGCGGGAGATGGTAACTTGACTAAGATAATGGGGCAATCCTGTAAAGTGGAAGTTGTTTATTTTATTCAGTCTACGGCTGATGCTAGTTATACGCTAGAATTTATTTTACCATCTGACAAATTGATTTCTACTTCTGTTAATGATTTACATGCAGAGGATAGCAAGCCCAATCTTCTAAATATTTCTGATCTTGAAAAAGAAGGCTATCGCCTTTCTGATTTATGTGCGTTTTGTGAGACAGCGATTAACAAATTATATACCGCTTCTTTTAAGGCTAAATTCATTTCGGGATTAAATACGATTCGCATTAAATATGAGCAGCCATTATCTGTAACAGAGATTAGCCACGGGTATTTTCAATCGAGTAAGTGGAGTAACGCATTTGCCTATGAACTCTGGCCCCTGCGCGAATGGAAATTAGATTCAAAATTTGAAATGAATATTAAATTCACAACCCAGGTCGGCAGCACTTGGAGTAGATTTTTTAATACTAAGATAACGGCAGAATGTCGTGGATTAGAATTGCGCTTTGTGAAATCGCCCGGGTCGCCTTTTAAAAAACAAATGGGATCAAATGGGTTTGATGATTATTATAAATACAACCAGAACTTAAATCCCAATTATACTTTTACAAATGGTAAAACTTACTATGATAAAGATAACCTTGTATATGAACTTTCTTTGAAAGAAAATTTTCCTGATAGGTTGAGTTGCTATTTTGGACATGAGAGAAATTGAAAATATCTTTAACTTGACTGCATTGGGCGAGGCACTACTGAAGGGTTACACTTAATGAAAAAAATTACAGCTTTACTAATTATAAATACATTCGTTATTTTCTCGAATTGTAAAGAAGCGGAAAATCCTTATATACCTACACCTGATATTTTTAATCGAGACTTTACAGATAGCATTCCTAAAAAAACCGAAATAGAAGTAGATCTACGAGAGATTCTAAATACAGAAAATAAATTTTGTGAGAATTCTTATCAAAATAAAAAGATAGAGCTAAGTGGAGACAATGATAATATATTTGTGAGCGATATAGATCAGTTTACCTCTTCTGCTTATTTATCTTTTTATAAACAAAGAATTAAAAATAAACCCGATATCTTTGTTCTAAAATCCAGATGTTGCCCGATGGGTCCTTGTTATACTTCCTATTTCTTTCAAAAACAAAATAGCGGACAATGGAAATTATTCGACACAATACCTGGAGAGGTAGTAGATTATAAAAAGACAAAAGATAATACGATTGTAAAGATAGAAGACAATATGTTGACTATGCTTACCTATGTCGGGTTTTGGAAAGAGGGTCATTTTGAACCAATGCTTTCCTATCGACATATGAATGTAGAAATTCCAAATTCTTTTATTCAGACAAAAAGGATTTTCCTGGAAAATAAACAACTGAATTTATTAAAGAGACCGAAAGAGTATCACATTGATAATCTTGCTTTTCGTTTGAGTATAGCGGCTAATACGTCTTATTTTATATTAGCAGAATCACCGAATCATTATTTCATTTTGTTGAAGGCTACAACTGAACAAAAAAATGATGTTCTTGAAAATTTTAAAGGGGAGCGGGAATCCCTGGTCGAACAAATTCAAGGAGTAGGTAAGGAAATGAAGAAAGCGAAAGATCTTGAGAAACTCCTCGGCAAAACATTTTATAATATTGGATGGGTTGAGAAGTTTTAGGCTAGGCACCTTTCTTCTTTGCGCGGTTAGCGGCAAATACAAGTCCCTGCGCATTGATTGATGTATCTGGTTTTAATAAATCCAAAACAGCAAAAGGAATACTTCTTTTTGAAAATTCTTCTTCGTAAAATTGCCTAATTTTATTTTCACAGTGAGATTGTAATTCTACTTCTGACTTGTTTGATTGGATGAGTTCTTTTAGAATCAACTCCATTCTATCAATTCCAAAAAGCATTTGCTCTGCACCTGACTTCATATCAGTCCAAGAATCAAAATGAGTTAAATATGCTTTATCCGCACCAGTCTTAATAATTTTTTCAATACTGAGTCTTGCCTCCTCTGCATGAAAGTCCGTTGGCGTTGTAGACGGAAATAGAAAAGGTGAAGTTCCCTGTCTCAGAGAAGGATAGCTTATTCCAAACGAATCTCCAGTGAAGATAGAATTTGTTTTAGAGTCTAAAATTACAAAGTGGTGATTTGCATGTCCGCGCGTGTAGATAAAAGTTAAATCTCTCGATCCAAACCTGAGAACTTCCCCATCTTGCATGATTCTAACTCGCTCACCTGGCACTTCTAGAATTTCTCCATACATCTTTAGAAAGTTTTCTTTTCCGTAAACCATACTTGCACTTTCTATGATACGCTTTGGATTAATCACATGCGGGGCAGCCTTAGGATGTGCTAATACTATCGCATTGGGAAATTCCTGCACCAAGCGAGAAGTAGCCCCTGCATGGTCTAGGTGGATGTGGGTAATGATTAGATACCGCACTTTTTCTTTGGAAATTCTATTTGCAGAAAGTGCATCTAGTAAATAAGGGATTGCTGAATTTGTGTTGTTATCCACAAACAGAGCCTCGTCTTCTTCAAGCATTAAGTAAGCTGCTGCAAATTCGTTTGTATAATAATGACAGTCAATGGTTTGAATAGAGTTCATAGGATAATTGGTTTGGGATTAAAGAATATTGTCAAGAGAATTTAGATTCCCGATGCATAAACCAATGGGAAAAAAAATTCTTGCTTCTATCGCATAGTCTTTATAAAGTCTTTTCATGTCCGATATACAATTCATTTGTCTTTCCGATTTACATTTCGGAGCGTATAATAGCTTATTAACCTACACATCACCCGCAGGTGAGCTTGTGGCAGGAAAAAAGTCTGAAGTCTTAATTCAGTTTTTGAATATAATGGAAGAAATAATTTCTTCTGTTAATAAAAAAAGAAAGGCTAAGTTTATTTTTAATGGGGATATATTCGAATTAGCCTTAGCGAATACAAATGAAGCAGTGATGACCTTTGATTCTTTTTTGGAGTTGACTTATACAAAAAGTCGAAAAGATTTTTTTTCGGATAAGCTTATATTTATACCCGGCAATCACGACCACCATCTCTGGGAGACAGCACGCGAAAGGCAATACCTCGAATACATGACCAAGCTTGCTCCGGGTGAATACATTGAATTGCCATGGCATCACACTAAAATGATTAAACCTACACCACTTAAATCAAGGTTTATAACCACTTTAATGCAACGCCATAAAAACCTAAGAGAAGCGAGGGCAATGACTGTTTACCCCAACCTAACGCTTGTAAACCGCGATACAGAAAAGTATGTCGTTATTTCTCATGGGCATTTTATTGAGAATATTTATTACTTGATGAGTAATTTACAGTCAATTCTTCTCAATTCAAAATCTTTTCCTGAAACGATTGATCAAATTGAAA
This sequence comes from Leptospiraceae bacterium, assembly GCA_031368925.1. Taxonomy (GTDB): domain Bacteria; phylum Spirochaetota; class Leptospiria; order Leptospirales; family Leptospiraceae; genus UBA2033. Next base: position 20,999 of record JANMOF010000538.1, on the reverse strand, counting down.
GAGAAAATTTTGCATGGATTGATTTCTTCTGGTCAGTGCTCGGACGTTCAGGAGAAGTAGGAACAAGCATAGGGATAATGTATGATATGCTGCAAGATGAAAAAGCACTGAACGAACTAGCTAATAATTTAGTTTCTTACCTAATGACACGGGGTGATTTCCCAGGCTCATTGCAAAATATGCTAAAACCGATTGTTGGATATTTTCTCACGAAAGTAGTAAGCCAGATTGCTGTTAATGAGCGAGGGCTAACAGATGATATCCTCGGAAAGGATGCCCGTGACGGATTACGCGGATATATCACCGGACCTTTGAAAAAGCAATTTATGAGTGAGAATAATAATACTTTGCCAAAGGAAATGAATTTTATCTTTGGACATACGCATAAGCCTTTTTATAAATTAGAATCTGGATTTGGCGAGAGCGGTTATCCTGAACAAATCGGAATCATGAATACTGGCGGGTGGGTGATTGATACTGTGCAACCACAAAAACAAGTCGGCGGTGCGATTGCTCTAATAGATGAGGATAAGAACGTTGTGCTGCTCAGGCTTTACAATGAAACTGATTTAGAAATTCGATTGGAATCCTGTGAACTAGAAAATCCCCTTTACGAAAAGTTAAAGGAGAAATTAAATTTGAAATCTAAAACTTTTACTGAATTCACTAAGTCCATCGACTTAGGAATTCAAAATAAAAGAATGGTGATTAAAAATAGAATTAGTAAGTGAGATTGTTCTGAGTATTTAATTCTTGACTCTATAAAAACAAATTGGTTAAAGTAATCTTATGATCGTATTTGACTTTGGTGCTGAAAAAAAACAGGCGACATACGCTGACTATCTTAATACTCCCGAAGGCGGAAAGTTTCAGTTAATAGCAGGAGAAATTATTGAAATGACATCACCATCTTTATATCACCAAGAAGTATTACTCAACCTAGTTAGTGAATTTAGGAATTTCCTTCTTAAAAATAAAATTGGAAAAGTTTTTGTAGCTCCGTCAGATGTATATTTTTCTGAGACAGAAGTTTATCAACCCGATATTATCATTCTACTGAACGAAAGTTTTTCTAAAATGAAAGAAAACAAAATCGAAGGCGCACCTGATTTAGTAGTCGAAGTTCTTTCTCCTTCTACAGCCTATTACGACTTAAAGCATAAAAAATCTATCTATGAAAAACACGGAGTCAGAGAATACTGGGTAGTAGACCCCATTGACAAAACCGTAGAAATTTTCGAAAACCAAAATGGAAAATTCCATTCGACTGGCGAACTCTCCAAGACCGATACCGCAAAATCATTATTACTCACTACGCTAGAAATTGAATTAGAAAATATTTTTTGAGATAAAGACTTTGAAACGAGTCATACTTATTCTTTTTTTCATTTCCCCTACTCTTTTTAGCGAGCCTCAGTCTTATCATTTTATCAATGTGCCTTATGGAATTTTTTTATTTGAACTTCCAAAAGGGAGAGAAACAATTTTTATTCCTAGCTTTTCTAGAATCGAAATTTTGGAAGAAGTCGAACCTGTTCCGATTCAAAATTTGCCAATAAGATATGATTCTAATAAAAAAATCAAATACAAAGATAAGATCGGTTATATTCCAAAATCTTATATTGGAACTTATAATATTATAAGCAGGGAAGAAAGTCCTGATAAATCTAAGTATTTCGAAATTATTTCTCCATATAAAAATTGCGACTGCAATATGTATGAAGGTTACATTCATTCTTGCTTTATGGAGATTAGCTCCTCAAAAAACTCCAAGCTCATTAAAAGAATTGGAAACGAGAAACAAAAACCATGCTGGGATCATTATTGGCGTAGGGCAATGGGCTGGTTCAATGAAGAGGAAATTTTAGTGGATGGATTTTCTGATGGAGATGCTGGAGGTGGTGATCGTTGGGATTCCTCTAAAGAAAAAGTAAATTACACTACCGGAAAAAATACTCAATTATATACATATATTCATTTAAGTTGTAAATCGGATGTGGATAATAGTAAAATACCGTTAACAGAGTTACGTAGCTTTAACAAGATTTTTATTTATTGGGAAGAGAAAATTTACGAATCTAAAGTCCCTGTATTCACTTCATCTATAAAATATGACAGAGAAGCTGATGCGTATGCTTGCAAAATCAAAGTAAAGAAAATGAAGGCTTTAAAGCACTTGTAGTTCTCGACTCTGCTCGAACGGACAGCTAGTTAACCTTTCAATAACTCAATTAGACTTGTTGAAAGATTAATTAGCGTAGACCGTAATATACCAAATTATGGCTAATCCTACTTATAATATACCAAACACGACTTCTCTAATTCATCAATAAAAAATTCATTGTGAAGCGAATAAGTCTTATAATCCGTAAGAATTAAATTGTAAGGCTTGAGCCAGCGTTTATCTAGTTCAAAATCTCCTTTTAAATTCCAAAAACTTGGAGACTGCGGTTTCATTTGATTTGCTAAAAGTGGAATGGATTCTAGTGATAAACCACTCAATGCCTCGTTATTCGATAGGAATTGATAGGGCGCATCATTGCAAGTGATTAAAACCGGCTCATACGGAAACGACAAATGCTTATTAGCCAAAATATAAACAGGTCGTCCAAAATTTTTCATTACTTCAGAAACTCTTCCGCCAAAAAGATCTTTTGAATATACAGAATTAGCCGCTCCTAGTAATACAGCATCTACATTGAGTTGGTTTGCTGCATTTTGTATTTCAGTTGCCACATCTTCACCGTAGATCATTGAAATTTTGAACGGCAAAGAAGAATTAGCCAGTAAAGCTGCGATTTCTCCTAGCTCTCGATTTAATTCAAGTGGAATTGATTTCTCCTTTGGATTCCAAACTGTAATTACATGGATTTCTCGAATCCCTTCCAATTGTGACGCAATCTGTGCGATAGAACTTCCTGTGCCAGGGCGTGTAAATGCTACCAATACTTTCATAAAAGTCTCCTTAAATATTATTTTCCTCGCCATTTTTTAGAATGGGAAGATATATCTTCTCCAGAATTATTCTGAAGAATTGTTGTCTATGAGTCTTTGAAGAAGGTAGTTGATCTTCTCTCTTGTGTCTACGAAGTTAGCTGACGGGCTGGAAACTGAGAGATGTTCCCCTATTGGTTAAGATAGGTTTGCCCCAAAAAATGGTTCCTCCGTTTTTCTTTCGAGTGAAAGAAAATTAGACAGACTCATATTCAAATTAGTTTTTTTTAAGAATACAGTCAAGAATAAAAAAGGTTTTTTTATTCAATAGCTTAAGGTCCTGTAACACATCTTACATTGTATGATGTTGCTTTAGATTGAGTAAATGCAAATGAATTAAACGCAACTCCAAAGTTTAAAAACCATCCATTTGCTGTTGCGGGAGAATCCGTGCTACTTGACCAGTAATATCCACTTGGATTTCCGCCCGGTGTATTAGGAAAAGCTAATGTATTAATTGCAGTTCCAGTTGCAACGGTGAAATCATAAATACTTCCTAGTTCATTTATGTTTGGAAGTCTCCATGTTTTTGAAGCAAGCGATAAAGTATTACAGTAAGTTAAGGCATTTGACCAAGGCGCATTAACCGCTCCTCCGCTACATGTTGTATCATTGGTTTGTCCCTGGCTGCATTTCTGCCAGATAAGCCCTGTTACATTATCTTTTACCGTTCCATTTCCATTGTCTGTAAAACTAGTTGTTTCTGGTAGAGTGGGCGCAGAAATACAACGGGAATGGTATGAATTCGTATTTGTGGTAGCGAAAGAGTTTGCGCTTGAGTAATCAACATACCAGGCATTTAAACCACTTGGTGGATAAGCTGTAGAAGACCAGTAAGCAAAATTTGCAGATCCAGGAAATGCAACCGTATCAAAAGTTAAGCTAGTTTTACTAAAATCTGTTAGGGTGTTCAGTTCCTTCATTGTGGGTAATCGCCAGTTTGTCCTTCCAGCAAATCCATTCCCGCTATTCGCAGAATTTAACGCATTACAAGCATTTGTTCCTGGAACAATTCCCGCCGCTAGAATAGAACCACTTGCACAGGTTGCTCCAGTTTTTCCCTCGGAACAAGATTTCCATACGAGTCCCGTTGCGTTGTCAGTTGTGGTATAATCGCTAGTATACGTTGGATGCTGTGTTGGACCTGTATAGGTAGGAGATACTCCTTGGTTGGCGGATGCATCATCACCACCCCCAAAAGAAACTGTTTGTCTTGTTTTCATTGGCGGATAAGAAAACACTCCGGTGATTATAGGAGAATCGGTCATTCCAGATTTAGTTGCATACGCCTTGATTGTTTTACCCGCTGCAGACCAAATTGGAAGTGCAGAGCTAAAAACATTCGATGATGTAGTTGGAGTAGTCCCATCAACCGTATAATAGATAGTTGCCCCTATGGTCGTCGTAGTAATTGTAATACTTTGAGGAGTATTGTAATTACCTGCATCAGGTGTGAATACAGGAAGAGTTACTGCATTGGAATTAATATTGCTACCATTCCTATTACCCAATAAATTACTACTTTGGATTCCACAATAAGTAGAGTTATCATTCAAAACTGCTTTGGTCGCAATAATCGTTTGAAATGGCTTTGATCCCGGATCACAAGCTCCTTTGTATTCGTTTGGATTGCAGTTATAAGAAAAGAATAAAAGTATAATTAAATAAAACATTTGGATATCGCACTGATGCATTTGGTTCATATACAAAATTTTCCTTAAAAATTTTTAGAGACTATCTCTATTGACCACTGAAATGGCTAGATTTCTCTCGTTTGCTTTATTTTATTTACTTAAAATTTTTACCAAGTAATGAACGAATCTACCCCAATAATATTTCTTTGGTAATAAAAAAATACTTCCATATACAAACCTTTGTTTTCCCATAATCCTAGAAACAGAGGAAAATAAATGAATAAAGAAAAGCTATTTGGGCTGAAGCCTAATTTTATCACAGTTGCTTACGCACAATTAATTAAGTCAGCGATATTTTTACGATACGGGATTAAATCAGAGGAAAAAATTTTTCTTAGTTCAAAGTCTTCGCCTATTCTTAACGAGCTAGAAATTTTTCAACGTGGGGATGGTTGTCAGGTTGATAAAGGAATTTTAGTTGGAACAATTCGAATGGGATATGGGCATCACCGTATGGCGTATGCCGTTTACTCCTGGGTGCTTGCAAAAAAAGTGAAGCCTTATCTTCATGATCTTCTTGGCATTGAATCAAACGAAGCAGTTGCAATTAAAGAAATCGACGGACTTTATAGCCAGATGAGCCGCGTCTCCTCTGAATGGGGAGGGGCAGTCGAATGGGCTTGGGGACAACTCACTGCACAGGGAAATATTGGGTCTTTATATCTTTCGACACTACTTGCAGAAAGTTATGCAAATATGATGGCTGATCTATCTCGCTGCCTACCGTATATTTCCACTTATCCGCTCAATGGTCAGGTAGCTGTTGAAGCGGGGTTTAATAATGTTATCCACTTGATCTGTGATAATTATCCGCAATACTATTTGCTTGTTCCAGGGGCTTTAAATTTAGTTCAGAGTCCTGCATCGTATCACAAGTTTATTGATATGGGTGTACCTAAAGAAAATTTGCAGATTGCAGGTCATTGGGTTTCAGAGCCTATAGTGACTAACGTTGAAGTAGACTCTAAAGCCCGTCTCGAGCGCATCGAAAAACAAAAACCTAAACGTCTTCTTCTTCCTATCGGTGGGGCTGGCGCTCAGAAGAATTATACCATTAGCCTTATTGATCTTATAAAAAATAAATTAAAAAATGGAGAATTGCATTTGTTTATTAACACCGGTGATCACATAGGTATTTTTGAAACATTAAAATCCGAACTTGGCAAAATGGGATTGAATTATCATGTTGTGAGTGATTGGAATACTCTTCTCGAATTTTGTAAGACACATAGTTTTGATTCTAAAGAAGATTCTAAAATTGCGCCTGTGACTTTATTTACTTATGCTAATTACTATGAAGCTTTTACTACGACAGATTACTTAATTCGTGTTTCGGATATTCTTGTTACTAAACCTTCCGAGTTAGCCTTTTACCCCGTCCCCAAAATTTTTATTCGCCGTGTAGGAGATCACGAAGCTGCATCAGCCTTTCGTTCGATGGAACTTGGAGAAGGGACTACTGAATGCAGGGAGCCTGAGCACGCTTATGAAATGGTAAAACTTCTTACCGAGCAAAATCAAATTCTACAACGTATGAATGAATGCGTTATACGAAATGCTCGTGATGGAATTTACGATGGAGCTAAGAATGCAGTAGAAATGGCAATTAAATTACTTTAAGTCATCATTGCGAAGGATGATAATTGTATCTCGCGAACGGAAAATCGAAAGTAGCCGAAGAAACTGTCTTCGATTAAATCCTTTTTGGCTTTGCGATTTCCGAATAGATAAAGGTTGTCTTTGGCGCGACTAAGGGCAACATAAAGTATTCTTCTCTCTTCTTCGATTGTCTCTATATTTTCACTCGTCTTTACGTTCCATCCAGAATGTAAGTCAACAAATACAGTGCTAAATTCTAGTCCTTTCGATGCGTGGATGGTAATGATATTTTTTTCTGGAATACCAAGTTTTATAAGATATTGAATTCTTAAGTTAGATCTGCATAAGATTGCTAAATCAGGATTATCCTCTGCTTTACGGTTTATCTCAAGACACAAAGATTCTAATGTTTGTTCTTCATCTAGCCGAATTTTAAAAACATTTGCATTTCCTTTACGGAACGACTGCACGTCTTTTTTTATGTTCTTTTTGTTTTTTGAAATCGGAATTGCTGAGGTTTGAATAATGGATCGAAGTGACCTGTAGTTAGTCGTTAAAAAGTGAATTGAGCAGGGTGAAAAAAAATCTTTGAATCTTAAGAAAGGCTCTGTGCTTGCTCCGCGAAATCCATAAATCGCCTGCCAGTCGTCCCCTACAACGCAAAGTTTTTCGGGGTTAAGTAATCTTAGCCACTCTAGTTGGGTTAGGTCTGTGTCTTGAAATTCATCTACGATTACTCTTTTTACTTCCTTACGCGCATCCATCGCCCAGGATTTTTTTTCTCGCAGCGCACTTAAGTATATTTGAACAAGATCATCAAAGTCCAATTTTCCATTATCCTTTTTATACTTCGCATAAGTATGATTTACCTCGATTGCAATTTCAGGAAAATGCTGTTCTAGAAAATTTCCAGTGGAAGAGAGTAGAAATTCATAGGGAATACCTCCTATTTTAAATCGTTCTCTTTTAAAATAGTCTTTAAAAATATTTTCTTTTTCGTTTGGTTCAATTATTTTTATTTCCCTTTCTGCAAAGTCAGGATTGTATTTCTGTAGAATATATAGGCAATAGGCATGAAATGTTTGAATGCGAATTTCTTGACTACCAACTTTTTTTTCCAGACGCTCTTTGATTTCCCCTACTGCCTTTCTAGAGAAGGTAATAACGAGTATCTCGTTTTGGTTTTCTTTTTTTTCCAAAATAATTTGCTCTAATAGAGCGATCATCGTGCTTGTTTTTCCAGAGCCGGCGGCGGCAATAACTTGTTTGAAGTTAGTTTTATCTTCTAGAATTTTTATCTGCTCTAAGCTGTAATTCATATTATCCTCTAAATTGATAGGGTGGATACTTGAAATTGGGTGCAGACTTTGTTTAGAATTTTACGCAGTTCAACGAAAAAAAATTTAAAATGCTGCCTTCATTTCACAAAGAAAAAGCATCTAGTGTTTTTATTAGTTCTTCTTTTGAATAGGGCTTCTTTAAACTACCATTGAATCCATAATTAGTTGGATTGGATATTGCGGGTGATTCAGAATAACCGCTAGCTATGATTACAGGAACAGTTACATTAATTTTGCGAATTTCCTCTACAGTTTGAATACCACCCATTCCTCCTGGGATAGTTAAATCTAAAATAACAAGTTGAAAGCATTGCCCTGATTTTTCTGCTTCGCTGAATATTCGAATTGCCTCTTCTCCATGTTTTGCGAGGGAAACCATGTAACCCATTTTTTCCAAACGAATTGCTGTAATTTCCTGAATATATTTTTCATCATCCATGATAAGAATTCTTGCATCGCCTCTATGAGCTGGCTCTTTTTTTTCAATTGGTTGAATTGATTTTCTTTTTAATCCAGGGAGATAAATTATAAACGTAGAGCCTTTCCCTTCGGTAGATTCAACATCTAAGAAACCACCATGTTTTTGAATGATTGAAAAAACTGTCATTAGACCAAGACCCGTTCCTTTTTCTTTTGTAGAAAAAAATGGATCAAATATTCTAGGGAGTATTTCTTTTGGAATTCCCATACCGGTATCCTGAAAAGATATTTTGATAAAATCTTTATTTGCGTTTAATGCAAAATCTTTTTTATCTAGGATTACATTTTCGGTCTTAACAATTAACGTTCCACCATTGGGCATCGCTTGTTGTGCGTTAAGCGCAATATTATCAATCACTTGGCTTATTTGATTTTCATCAATTTCTGCCATCCATAAATTTTCATCTAGTTCATATTGAATCGAAATATTAGATCCACTGAGTGAGAATTGAATGCCTGCTTTTAAAATTGGCGTGAGAGCATTAATTCTTTTGATTGGATTACCTCCTTTTGAAAATGTCAAAAGTTGAAGTGTTAATGCTTTTGCACGGTTAAATACTGAAAGCGATTTATTCAAGTAATCTGCTATCGTTGGATTATCTTTGCTGTACATCATAGCAATTTCGAGATAACCAAAAATCCCTGCTAATAGGTTATTGAAATCATGTGCAATACCACCTGCAAGTATTCCGATGGATTCTAGTTTTTGATTTCTTTGGATAGTTGCTTCTAGTTTTATTTTTTCGGTCATGTCTCTAAATACTAATACGACTCCGATGATTTTATCTTCGTTATCAAGCATAGGATCAGCATTATACGAAGTAATAATCTCTTTGCCATTGCGGGTAATAAGAGTTATATTGTCTTGCACCTCAATTCTTTTCTTTGTCCTTAATATTTTTTCTGCTGGGTTTTCTATAGAAATTTTGGATGTTTCTTCTACAATTGTGAATATTTTTTTCAAAGGTAACCCCATTGCCTCGTTATAATTCCAACCTGTCAATTCTTGAGCCGCTTTATTAATCATCACGGTTTTCCCGTCTGTATCGGTTGAGATGACACCATCTCCAATACTATGAAGAGTAACAGCTAGTAGTTCTCTTTCTGAAGCAATTACTTTTTCTGCATTTCTTCTTTCTGTGATGTCCCGGCTAATACCGAGTAGCCCGATGATTTCACCGTTTTGATTTCTGAGTGGGCGTTTGACTGTATCGAATATATATACTTGGTTATCTGTATAAACAAAGTCATTTGGATTGCTTATAGTTTGTCCTCTCAGTGCTGCCAGGTCATCATTTTCATAACCTCGAATTCCTTTTTCGGGATTTCCTTTTACTAGTTCTAGTGATACACCATTCTCTAGATCATTGTGACCAATTAGATCGGATGCTTTTTTTCCAACTCCTTTAGCGACCATCTCATTGCATAGAATTGTTCGAAGTTCTCTATCTTTTACAAAAATGTAATCGGTAGAGCAACCTAGAATATTTTGTAGTAAGTCTACTTTTTCTGAAAGCAGATTTTCTTTTCCTTTTAGCGTTTGAATATTATTATGCAGTTTAAGTGCCATGCTTAAGGAGGAAAGCAGAAGCCCCTTGGGCGAATTTTTGTAAATAACACCAAAAGAAGAAATATGTTCAATTCTTTGAGGCAAATCATCATTATCTCCATTTGTCAGGAAGATAACTGGATAATCCACTGACTGTAGAAATGTTTCGAAGGCTTCGATCTTCTTTAGATTTTCTTCTGAATCAATATCGATAATGACAATATTTTTTTTCCCCTCATTTTGAATTTCTATGAGTGCAGAGTCGAAGTCCGAAAGATGAGTAATAGTAAATTCGGAATTTGCAAGATATTTTCTCCAAGTTTCAGCTAGTTTTAAATCCTTTCCTATTAATAAAATTATCTTATTTTTCAAACCTAGTTTCCTATTCTGATTTAGCATAAATCAGGAGTAGCAAATATCAATTTTAATTTCTAATTGAATAATGGAAAGTCGCATTTTGCTTTTGAGATTACCCTAGTGAGAAAAATACCATAAAATCATTGCTGATTGCGTTATGCAAATACAGGTTCTTTGAAAGAATCCGATGATAAAATCTATTTTTTTAGCTTAAAGGTTTGATTTTTTTTAAAATATTACTCTTTTTCATTTATTTTAAATTTTATTCGAAAAAAAGTCTAAAATGTCTTATCCTGAAACTATTATTATTTTTGTTAGCAAGTAAGTTTTTTGTAAAATTTACCAGTAAATTTCATGAAAAAATCTAAAAAACTTGACATATACTTAATTTATGTTAAGTATGCTAAACAAACATTTAGTTTATTTATTTGTTGACATAATACTTATTTATGTCGTCTAATAAATGAAACGGAGGCAACCATGATAATTAGATCTTTGGAACATCCAGTTTACTATCGTAGAAAAAAAGGCGGACTTTCTGGGGCTGAACTTAAGCCTAAGCCAGTTCAGGATAGATACAGTAAAACCTTCGAGGAATATCTGACGGAGGCTTTTCAGGGAGAAGTTGTTCAGAATGGCGCTTGGTTTTCCAATCAGCTTTCTGATCTTACCAAGCGTAATCTGAAAAAAATCTGAGTCTTTCTTTTTTAAAGGGTCTTTCTTCCAAGACCGATCCGCGTGCTATTGCTCTAAGGAGTCCTGAGAAGCTTCAGGACTGGGAGTTAATTGCCATTTTGTTAGGGAGCGGAGGAAGGGGAAGAGACGTCGAGATGCTGTCAAAAGAGCTTCTTTTACATTTTTCCGGAATTCTGGGGTTAATTAACGCCCCGGCATCTCTATTAATTAAACAAAAGGGATTAGGAAAGGCAAAGATTGCAACACTATTTGCTTTTCGAGAGCTTTCTAATAGGATAAAGCTTAAAAGCCTTTTTAATCATCCAGTTACCAGCCTTGAATCTATTGCAGAACTTTTGCATTTGAAAGTGATTAGAGAGGTAAGGGAATGCTTTTATTTAATTACCCTAGATTCAAATCAGCATTTAATCAATTTAGAGCTTCTTGCTCGCGGTGGATTAGCTGAGGTCGGCGTACATTCTCGTGAAATTGTAAAGCATATACTTGATGATACCGCAAAATACGCAATTATTGCCCATAATCACCCACGTTACTCGTGTGAGCCAAGTCGTGAGGATTATCTATTGTACAATCAACTTCGAACTTTACTTTTACAATTAGAAGTCGTTCTACTAGATCACTTAGTATTAGGGAAAGAGGGAATATTTTCTTGTTCTAGCAAGAAGATCATTTTGAACGTATAAAAATGATCAAATGTCATTTGAAAAAATCTTTTCTATAAAAAATCAATCATTGAAAACAGGCGAACTCTTAAAAGTATAGTAATCGAAATATTTTATGAACAGAGCATTAAAAAATTTGCAAGTCCTTTGGATATTAGTAAAGAGGGATTATGCTCTTCAATTTGCAGGTAGTCTCCTTGGCATACTTTGGATATTAATTCAAAGTATGAGTTTAATTGGTATTTACACATTTGTTTTTTTTATTTTAAATAAGACTTCTAGTCTCCCAAATTCTAAACTAGATTATTCTAGCTATATTTTTAGTGGCTTGCTATTTTGGATACCTCTTCAGGAAATGCTAATCCGGGGAGTTACTATTCTTACAGATAATAGACAGTTGATTAAACGTTCGAGTCTCGGGGTAAATCTTTTTTTATGGATTCCTTTTTTGCAGATGCTAATTCATAGCTTCGTGATTTCCATTCCCGTATTCTTAGTTTTATTCTGGTCGGGAAGTTTGGATTATCGTTTTTTTTACTTTGCCTACTTGATTGTTTTTATAGCTGGTCTTTATTTAATGCTAGTTTTGGAATACTTGGCTCGAGTGAATATTCTTTTGAAAGATATTTCTCCTATCATGAGATTATTTTCTCAAATTATTTTTTGGACTTTACCCGTTCTATATTTTCCTTCTGGAATTTTAAAAGAGGTTAATCTATATAATCCTTTCATTATTTTGTTAGATGTATTTCGATTTATTGTCTTACGAGATTACACTCTTCAATTCCCGATTCTTTTATTTCTATTCCCACTTTCTTTTTTTATCTTAATATTTCTACTGACTCGGTTTAAGCTCGATGAAGTCGTAATGGATCATCTGTGATTCAAATTCAGAATTTAACAAAAAAATATATAGGCTTTAATTCTCCCTTTGAGAGAATTTTAACTGCAATCAGCTTTGGTTTAATACCTGGTAGTCGATCATATACTGCCTTGAGCGAAATAAATTTAAAAGTGAATGCTGGTGAGATTCTAGGAATTATTGGTCGTAATGGTGCAGGGAAGTCTACGCTTCTGAAAGTCTTATCCGGTGTTTCAAAATTTCAATCAGGAAATCTGGAAAAAGTAGGATCTATTCGCTCTATCTTAGAATTGGGAGTGGGGTTTAATCCTGAATTATCCGGTGCGGAGAATGTTTACTACAATGGTCTTGTGTGGGGTTACTCGGTTCAAGAAATTGAAGCCTTGTCCGATTCTATTTTTGAATTTTCAGGATTGAATGAATTTAGAAATGTTCCTTTAAAAAATTATTCTACAGGAATGATGATGCGACTTGGTTTTGCTCTCGCCACTGCGAATCGTCCTGATATTCTTTTAGTTGATGAAGCGTTAGCAGTAGGTGATGCTAGTTTTCAGCAAAAATCCCTTTCTCGTTTTCAAAGATTTAAAGAGGAAGGCTCGGCAATCATAATTGTGAGTCATGACTTAAATCTTTTGCAAATGATTTCGAATAGAATGATTGTAATGGAAAAAGGTAAAATTGAGTTTGATGGATTACCGGCGTTAGCCTTAAAAAAATATATTCAAATTCTAGCAGATAACTCATTTGCCGAATCTTCAAACGAAAAAAATAGTAATTCCCCTTTCATTGAATCTTATTCTGTAAGTATTAGTGGGGGTGGCATTTCTAAGTCTATTTTTGGTATTGGCGAAATGGTTACTCTTAGCTTCCTTGTAAAATTTAAAGCGGCTATTCCTGATTTGACAATAGGGTTTCATATTGATGATGCGAGAGGACTTCGAGTGTTTGGAACTAACTCTCACCATCTCAAAAAAGATTTAAAGAATTTAAAAGCTAACTCTACTCTAAATATAAGTTTTACTTTTCCTCTCAATATATCGCATGGAAAGTATAATCTCGGTTTTGCGCTCCATGAAGGTGATAATCATACTACTAATTGTTATCTCTGGAAAGATGATGTGCTTGACTTTGAGGTGGAGCGGCTGGGCGTTCCTAAGTTTGATGGACCTAGCTTTTTACCAGTTGAGTGTGAGTGGGAGATTAAGTCGTAGAGAAGCAGCTCGTTATCGTAAGGACTTGATTAATCAATTCCTTACGATAACGAGCTGTGATGGTTCATGCGTTTAGACTATATCGTATAACGGCTAATTTCGAGAACCTTGAAGTTCATATGACTTCCTTCGAAGTCAACAGAAGCTGTGTCACCAATTTTTCTGCCTAACAGTGCTTTACCCATTGGAGATTGGTAACTGATGATATTCTTTTCAGTATCAGCATCCCAAGCGCCTAAGATAGAGTATGTGTCTTCTTCGCTATTATTTTCGTTTTTCAGTTTTACTGTGCAACCAATGTTGATCTTATCGGTTTTGACATCAGTAATATCTAGAATTTGAGCACTCTTTAGCTCAGTTTCTAGTTTTTTGATTTGAGCTTGTAGCTGGACTTGTTTTTCCATTGCTGCTTTGTATTCAGCATTTTCTCGTAAGTCCCCTTTCTCTTGTGCTTCCCCTATATCTCTTGAATTTTCAGCCATCTCTACGTTTACAAGATGTTCGAATTCTTCTTTCTTTGCGTTGAATCCCATTCTTGTAACAAGAATTACGTTACTTGGAATAGAATAGGTATCATCCACAGAATCATCATCGGAACTAGTGTAGTTGTCATCCCAAGAGAAGCCAGGTTTTAAAGTATTGATCAGTGTTAGAAGTTTATCTTTCTCGGCATCCGTAACATAAGGAACTTCTTTAAAAAGTGCATAAATCTTACGGATATAATCTGCATCACTAGAAGAAATTACTTGTGATACTACTTCATTTTCATTTCCAAATAAAATATCCATAGCAGCATTCTTGAGCTTAGTGCCTTTTTCTTCAATCTTTCCTAATGGTTTTAATAATCGGAAAGTCCTCAGAACTAAGTCTGGTGTTGAAACGTTTAACCATGCGTAGTCCCAAGAGCCGGATAATATGGATTTTGCGACCCATAAAAATACCTCTGGATTTTCTTTTGACTTATTAATGGTCGTTTCTATAAACAAGTTTAATTCAGAATGCTTGTTCTCAGAAACTAAAACTCCAAAGGCATACTTGTTTACCTTTACTGGAACTTCGAATAAAATCCCCATAAAGATATTTGTGTATTCTGGATGGTATTTTCGAATCAAGTTTACATAATTCTTTTTTACTTCTACGTTGGTTAATTGCTTGGAGAAGGCGAGTAAGTCTTCTTTTGTTTGGGCTTGTATTAGTTTCTGAATTTCTTCAGGCTTTTGGTGTCTCGGTAAATCATCTGAGTGAATAATTCCAGAAGCAATTTCTAGATAGATATAGGCTACTAGTTTACGGAACGTATCTTTAGCTTCTTCTTCTTCATAATAAAAGTGATTGAAAGACTCTACTGCCCCTTCAGCTTCTTCGTATACTTCGAGAGCCTCTAGTGCAATGTCTAGTTTTTTATTTGGATCAGTAACCGCTGCAAACTTATCAGAAAGCTCCTCAGTTAAAGAGATTGGCTTTTGGCGGTAGATAATTTCGTCTTTTTTCTTAGGATTAAAACCAATACGTGGATCTTTCTTTAATAGGATTTTTGCTTTGTTCCACCACTTTGACCATTCTTCTGATTTGCTCAAGAATTTAGTTGTGATTTCGGCTTTAATATCGCCTAAGGTCATCAAATTATCATGAGAAGTTAAAAGTTCTACAAAAAAAGTAGGAATGTCTGTAGAAAATAAATCTGTAATTTGCTGTCTATTCTCATACAGTTTAACCCAAATATGGTTTTGCTTAAGTGGTTTTAAGCTTGTAATAGCCATTTGAATAGAGAGCTTATGGTCTTTCTTATCTAAGAAGTCTACCACAATCGAATCACTTGAACTGCTAATTGATTTAATTTGACCAACGCCCCAATTTCTATGCATTACATAGTTGTTGGTATCAAATACAATATTTCTCTCAAAGTTTGTTATACATGCTTTGATAGATTTTTTACTATTTCCAATCTCAGACATTTTTAAGAATTCTTCTAAGAGAGAGTGGTTTGTATACTTTGCCTTATAAGCTCTAATTAAGTCATTTCTAGCTTTTTGTGAAAGCGGCTCGTGGTCTAATATTTTCTTCAATAAAAAGATGGTTCTATCGTAATCTTCTAATTGCTTGTATGTTTCCATCAAAGGGTAAAATAGAATGACAATTCTAGATTTCTCCCGAGCTGATAGAAGTATTCGTTCAATTTTTTCAAAGAATGGAATGTCTTCAAAATTGTGGAGGACTAAAATTGACCAAATTTCTTCCAATTGACCATATTCTTTTGATCTAGCAAACGATTCTGCAGCTTGCTTGAGGAAAATTATTGCCTTGTCTCTATCTTCATCTAGAATTGAAAGAGCATACTTTTTGGCGATTTCAGGATTCTTTCTGTCATGCTTTGCAAGTTTTTCTAATACAAGCTTAAGTTCTTTATTCTTATTTAATTTTTCAAGTGCTTCCGCTTTGAATTTGAGTGCAAGTCTTTGCTCTCCAAATTGTAAAATATGTTCTGATATATATTCTATTATTGTCCACTTACCATGAACTTTAAATTGCTCCAAAAGAGATTTTAAGTGATTGGAGTCTTCAATTTTATTTTGTATAAGTGAAAGGAAGCCTGTTAAATAGCGAGCAGAAATACTTTCTGGATGGTCTTTTAAGTGTTCTTCAATCTTTTGGCTAGCTTCATCTAACTTTCCAATGGACTTATAATGACTTATTAAATCGTCTAGGATTTTGAATTTAGTAACGGGTACGGAAGAGGCATCTACGCGGACATAGATATCTTCGTTAAAGAGATTTGTGAGCTTATCTAGTTCACTGCTTGATTTTTCGTTCGTAATGACTGTTTCTTGGGACATGAAACCACTCCAAAAGCAATTAAAGATTTATTTCTATTTGTTATTTTAGTAAAAGAAGACGTTAATTTCTAATATTTTAGGGTTAGGAAATAAGTAAACCATAAAATATCCACTTAAATCAGCTTTCATTTAAAAGGAATTGAACTTTGCAATGGAATGGGTGTATTGATTTAGGTAAAAAAAAACCTCATAACTCTCGCTATGAGGTTTTTGTATTCGAGGAAGCTTTTAAGGTTAAGGCTTCTTTTCAGCTGCAGGGGCAGTTTTAGAAGCTCCGCCGCAATCTTTCACAGGCTTAATGCCTTTTGCTTTGGATTCAACTTCTTCCACTCTTTGTTTGTTCAAACAATCGTCTGGATCAAAGTCAAGATTTGCTCCGTCAAAGTGAACATCAAATGTATCAGCTAAGATTTTTAACTCATCAAAGAATAGGTAAGTAATATCTCCACCAGTCTTAGGTGTAGATCTTAATTTGAATTGTTTGAAAACTAAGCTTTTGGTAGCAGGGTAAGCCTCAACGAATTGAGGAATATTTGCAGGAATAACCGCTGTCATTGGGCGCCATCCTACATAATTTACCGAACCAAATTTAATTACGTGCGTATCGCCTTTGTAGTCTTCAAACCAGCCTTCTAGGATGTAATCTATACCGCGTCCAAGAACCCAAACTGACATTGATTTTGTTACGCCAGGTAATTCTACACCATATATAGGTTGAATGTTTACGTTATTAATATCACGCTTCTCTGGAGCTTTTTGAGCTTCTGTGTTTGAAAAGGTGTTATCATTGATAAACATTCTTGGGCGATTAATTAGAAAATCAGCAGTCCTAGGAGGTCTGATCGTTACTTCGTTATTTCCTGGAAATGTAAAGTGGAACTTTAAAGCAAGTACTTGTGCATTCTCTTTGTCTTTACTTAGGTCAAGATATTTTACATCTCTTGGGTAACCCTTTAGCAATTTAACCTGTCTCATCGACTGAGAAGATGGGGCTAAATCTTTTTTGTATGGCTTTTTACCATAAGCGTCTGGCAACTCGGAGTCTTTGTCTGTGAAGACTTCCCATTCAGTTTTGTCCCAAGTCTCCAAAGTAATAGATTTTAACTCTGTAGATCCTAGGTCATTTCCGTTTGTTGTTTTTAATCCTTTCTTTTCTGCATAGGCTACACCGGAAAAAGCAACGGCTATTGCTATTAAGCCTGAAAGTATACCTATTAATTTCTTCTTATTATTCATATATTCCCTCTTACCAAGTAAATAAATTCTACCAATTATCCTTGATTTCAAATCCAGGATAGATCATATCATACTTATCAGATCTTACTTCTAAATCATCGACATAGAAATAAAAATCCCCAGCTACTTCATGCACATCACTGGCTACAAACAAAGATACAAAATGAATGTTTTTGTCTAGTAAGGAGTATCGTGTGCTTTGTGGCACATATCCTGGAATTGGAGCTGTTAATTTTCTCCATCCAAAGAAATCTAGTTTGCCAAGTCTGATATTGTGAGTGTTACCTCTATAGTCTCTAAATTTTGCATAGATAGTGTGCTTGAATTTTCGTCCTAAAACCCAAACCGAAATTTGGCGAGCTTTACCTTTGATGATATACTCGTGTGGAGGAGAAAGTTCTACTCTATCAAAGCCTTTTTCTGCGAAGAATGTCTTTACGCCTAAGATGTGGTTTGCACCAATTCTATCTTTTTGGTCTTCGGCGACTGGAACATATTCTCCCTTTTCATTCTTTTTATCTGGGACTGATTTCTCATCAAATACATCTTTAATGATACCTCTTTGTATCATCTTAAGAACTTTGGTTTGTCCCAGTGGAGTAGTTGACTTTGCTCTCCAGTCTTCGGATTCTTCGAAGTCTTCGAGTGTAACTCTTTCCAAGGGCTCAATTGCTGCACCACCACCGCCACTATTTGCAGCAGCCGGAGCTGTCTTTGTTTCCTGTGCATAAATAGATGGTAAACCTAGCACAGCCATCAAAACCATCATAACAATATTTTTAAACTTCATTCAAAACTCTCCTTCCTCATTTGTACGGAATAATTTAGTGCTTAAAAAGTCCATAGTTATCTGTATCTTATTCTTTGTCATTCGCAATCAGAGTTTGAAATCTTGAAAGAATTTCTATCAATTTGTCTACTCCTTCTGCGGGAACAAAGATGGAAGATTTTTTACTATTTGACCATTCGGAAACCTTCAGATAATATCCCGCTTGATTCTTTTTTAAATCAACTAGAAAAGTTTTGTTTTGGGTCACAATCTTTTCCGTTTGGATTTCAGGATCTATCATTCGTTTCTTATTCTCCCAAATTGATACATTTGCTATCAATCTCTCTAAATCAATTCTAAGAAACCAAAAAAATTTAGAAAGGAATATTTATAAATTCATGAATAAAAACTTCCTCCATGAATTTAATATCTAATATTAATGTCTTAGGTGAAAAATAACATTAATAGAAAGACCGTTTACAAATGTATCTCTATTCTTATCGGAAATACAAGTTTAAAACTTAGTACAGGGAAGTAAATAAACTTGTATGCATTAAAAAAAAGGTTTAGTTTTTAGCCTTCATTTGAATTGCTTTTTCGGCTAGAGTTACAATCTTTTCTGAACGTAGTCCGAAGTAATCAAGTAGCTCGCTCCATGTTCCCGATTTTCCAAATACGTCTTTCATTCCTAATTTTAAAACTGGAACAGGAAATTCTTCCCCTAAAAGTTCACTTACCGCTGATCCTAAGCCTCCTATCACACTATGCTCCTCGCAAGTGACCACTGCGCGACATACTCTTGCGTGTTTGAGAATCAATTCATTGTCAATTGGTTTGATTGTAGCCATATTGATTAATGCTACAGAAATTCCTTTGGCATTCAAAATTTCAATTGCCTTGAGAGATTCCCCAACTAAAAGTCCACAGGCTACGATGAGAACATCTTTCCCCTCAGACAAAAGCTCTCCCTTTCCAATTTCAAATTGATAATTTTCTCTTTGAATGAGAGGGATGGGAGGACGACCAACCCGAACATAAACAGGTCCCTTAAATTCTGCAATTTTTTTTATGACTAGCTTTGTCTCATTGAAATCAGCGGGGCAAATCACTGTCATCCCTGGTATAACGCGCATAATGGCAAAATCCTCAATAATCTGGTGAGATGCTCCATCTTCGCCGAGAGTAATTCCTCCATGTGATGCGACGAGCTTAACATTGAGGTTGGGGTAAACAACGCTATTGCGCACTACCTCCCAAGCTCTTCCTGCTAAAAACATAGCGAAGGAAGAGGCAAACGGTATTAATCCGGAGAGCGCCATTCCTGCAGCATGACCGACTAAGTTTTGTTCTGCGACACCCATGTTGAAAAATCTATCTGGAAATTTTTTCTTAAAAACACTCGTTTTTGTTGATCCAGATAGATCGGCATCAAGTACCACGACGTTCTCATTTTCAGATCCCAGCTCAGCAAGAGCTTCACCATATGCATCGCGTGTCGCTTTTAATTCAGAATTTGTGTTAGTAGTAGCAACTCCCATTAGCCTTTTAATGCCTCTGCCTTGTCAGTTTTTTCCCAGGTAAATGTATTTCCGGTTCTTCCAAAATGTCCATAGCTTGCAGTTTCGGAATATGTTCTTCCTTTTTCTAAAAGACCAAGCGTTTCTATGATGCCTCTTGGAGTAAGTTTGAAATTTGCCTTAACGCGTTTTACAATTTCTGCATCAGGAATTTTAGAAGTTCCAAATGTATCCACCAATACAGAGACAGGCTCTGCAACTCCGATTGCATAAGCCAATTGAACTTCACACTTAGATGCAAGGCCTGCGGCTACAACGTTTTTAGCAATGTAACGTCCCATGTAAGCAGCAGAACGGTCAACTTTCGAAGGATCCTTTCCAGAGAAAGCTCCACCACCGTGTCTTCCATATCCACCATAGGTATCTACAATAATCTTTCTTCCAGTTAATCCTGTATCACCGTGTGGTCCACCGATGATGAATACTCCTGTTGGATTAATGAAATATTTTGTTTTTTTAAGAAGGTTAGCAGGGATTACTTTTTTAATGCACTCTTCAATAACTGCTTCTTTGATTTGTTTGTGCTTTGCTTCTGGAGTGTGTTGAGTAGAAATCACAACTGTATCAACAGCAACTGGTTTTCCGTTTTGATAAATTACGGTTACTTGTGATTTTGCGTCAGGGCGGAGAAATTTTAATTTTTTACCATGTCGTAGATCGGCTAATTTTTTCATAAGCGCATGAGAGTATTGGATTGGCATTGGCATTAATTCTTTGGTCTCATCAATAGCAAATCCAAACATTAATCCTTGGTCCCCAGCACCTTGCTCTTTAAATAAACCTTGACCTTCAGTTACACCTTGTGAAATGTCTGGACTTTGTTTGTGAATATGAGCTTGCACTACTGCGAATTCAGCATCAAATCCCATTGCGATATCATTATAACCTATTTTATTGATTACGCCTCTTGCGATTTCTTGGGCATCAATCTTTCCTTTGCTTGTAATTTCGCCGGCAACAACAACTAAATTAGTGGTGACTAAAGTTTCGCAAGCTACTCTTGATTTAGGGTCTTGCTCTAGAAATGCATCTAGAATAGCATCAGAAATTTGCTCTTCCGCGTCGAGCGCTTCGAGACGCGCGATTTTTTCGGCTTCGCGCCAAACGTTGATTTCCTGATTCACCGCCTCGACGGCGGC
>JANMOF010000535.1:0-5640 GCA_031368925.1 Leptospiraceae bacterium | reverse complement strand
TGGGTTTGCTTGTTTCTCTCCTGACAAATGCTCTAATATTGCCCAGGCTAAACTCATTCCATCATAGGTAGATGTGCCACGTCCAATTTCGTCAAATAATACAAGGCTATTTGGCGTTTTATTTTTTAGAATGTGCGCGGTTTCTTTCATCTCTACAAAGAAAGTAGACTGACCCGTAGTAATATCATCACCAGAGCCGATGCGAGTAAATAGTTTATCCACAATTGACAGATTTGCTTTTTTTGCAGGAATATAAGATCCCATTTGAAATAATATCTGGCAAAGAGCGATTTGGCGCATATAGGTAGACTTCCCCGCCATATTAGGACCTGTGAGAATTGCGATAGAGGAATTGGTTCGATTCAGGTAAACATCATTACCCACAAACCGCTCTCCTATTTTCATGAATTTTTCAATCACAGGATGACGGGCTTCAATTAGAGTAAGCTCGCCCTTGTCGTTCATCTCAGCGGCTACCCAGTTATACTCCTCTTTGCATTCACAAAGCGAAAGCGTATAGTCTAGCTGTCCTATTTCTTTTGATAATGCAATGAAGCTATGAAATTCTTTTAGAACTTCTAGCATCATCTTTTCAAATTCGTCTTTCTCGATAGTCTGGATGATTTCATCTGCTTCGAGTATAGTTCGTTCTATGTCTTCCAATTCAGAAAAGGTAAATCGTTCGGAGGTAACAAGCGTTTGCTTCTTCTGGTAACGCGTTGGAGCAAGCTCTGAATCTTTGCGCGATAATTCTACGTAGAACCCTACTACTTTATTATATCGAATTTTGAGAGTGTTAAGTCCTAACGCCTTACGCTCTTTATCCTCAAGTGCAATAATCCAGTCCTTTCCTTTTGTCTTTGCTTCTCTCGCACGGTCTAAGTCAGGGTTAAATCCAGTCTTTAAAAAAGCATTCTCTCCACCGAGTATCGGAGGAAGTTCATTTTCGGATAATCTAGCGGCAATGAAGGCATAAACGCTATCTAATTTTTTTTCTGGAATTGTAAATTTATATTCGATCGTTTTTAATACAGCTTGAATCGACTTTGCAATTTCGATTGTCCGTAGTATTGTTTTGAAATCACGCGGTAAGCCCTTGCCGCCCCTGAACCTGGAAATAATTCGTTCAATATCAGCAAATTCAGAAAGCTCTTCTATTAGTTTAGATTTTATCTTTTTATTTTCTTCTAGAATTTTAATTTGATTCCAGATTAATTCTAATACAGATATACTCTTAGTAGGAAATAGAATTTTGTTTTTGAGAACTCGCTTTCCTATTCCAGTCTGGCATTTATTTAACACAGTGAATAAAGAATGATGCTTACTAGATTCGTTTTGGTTTTCAATTAAGTCTAAATTCTGAACGGTGTCTTCGTCTAATTCCATGTAATCGCTATCATCCATGATGACTGGATTTTTAAATACGAAGCTACTCTTTTTAAAATTTCTATCTATGATAAATTGAATTAAAATCTCGAGACCGGAAAACTTTGCAGCTTTATCTAATTTACCAAAATCAATTTCCGACTTATTTAAAATTGTATTTACGCAGATATCTTCGAAGTGAAAATTTTTCCAATACTCTTCTTCCTCTTTTAAGAGCATGATTTCTTTTGGTTCAAATTTACGAATCGTCGCAAATAAATCTTCTCTAGCAACTCTATCAAAACTAAAATAATACAAATCCCCTGTAGAAATATCAGCGAAGGCAACAAGAGTTTGGCGCAAGTCAAAAGAAAATACTGCAAAGTAATTATTATTATAAGAGCCAATTAGATTTTCTTCAATTACAGTTCCAGGTGTTACGATTCGTACTACTTCTCTTTGTAAAAGCTTTACGTTTGGATCTTCTGATTTAATCTGCTCACAGATAACTACTTTTTTTCGTGCACTGATAAGTCTTGAGATATAACTTTCAGTTGCATGGTACGGAATACCACACATTGGAATTTGGTTTTGTCTTTTGGTGAGCGCAATATCTAGAATAGCCGACGCAATGATTGCATCTTCCATAAACATTTCATAAAAATCTCCCATTCGAAAGAATAATATTCCGTCCGGATGTTTTGATTTTATTTCTGCAAATTGTTTCATTGCAGGTGTTGTTAATGGATCAGATTCTTTTTGCATTTTTTATAAATTCTTGTATTAATTTAATATCTTTTTCGCCCGGACTTGACTCTACGCCAGAGGCTACATCAACGCCAAATGGTTGTAATACGCTAATTGCTTTTTCTACATTCGATGGAGTAAGTCCACCGGCTAATAAGTATTTTCTCTTTACTGCCTTGGCATTTTCCCACTCAAATATAGTTCCACTTCCCCCACCCAATCCTTCTTTGTAACTATCTAGAATTACAAGCTCGGTGTCGTATGCTTTTAGCTCTTCATCAGAAATTGGTTCTTTCACGGAAATTTGCGGAATCAAATTTTTATGTAAACCTTTAATCAAATCCCAATTCAATGTGCTATCATGAGTAACAAATTGAACAAAGTCAAACGGAATTTCCTCTAAAATTTTTCTTATTTCTAAAATTGTATTTTGATAAAATAATCCAACTACAGATAAAGAATTTTGATCCTTCTTGATTACGTTAAATATTTCTACTCCTTTTTGTAAGTCAATGCTACGTTTACTCACCGGGGAGAAATTGAGCCCAATGAAATCAGCGCCTCCTTCTAAAGTTGCCATTGCCGAATCGACAGTCTTAATCCCGCAGATTTTTACTCGCACAGTCATTTAGGAAACATTGCACCCTATGCCTTTTGAGACAAGTTTTTTGTAACTACTCAAGATAAAATATACGAAAGAAGTAATTAAGTTTTTTTATTGTAGGAATAGTATCTAATACGATATGTGGAAACAAGTAGAGGCAGTGCATGAAACTATTAATTCCATTTCTAATTTTATTATTTTCGTTTTGCAATTTCAAAAAAGACCAGGTAGATAAGAACATTGAGTCAGAAAAAAAAACAGATATGCTTCTGCTCAAATTAAATTGGTACGAAGGTGATTTGAGCGTTGTAAGAAATAACGAGAAGCTTGTTGTTCAGAATGATATAGAATTAGAAAAAGAAGATTTAATTGAAACGGGTGCAAATGGCTCTGTAGAACTTTTACTTGGACTAGATCATTACATCAAGGTAGGAAATAATTCAAAAGTTTCTGTGACTAATCTTCTTACGACTACTGGTGAAACCGTTACAAGTATCTCTGTTAATGAAGGAAAAGTTTCAGTTTTTACAAACGCAGAAAGCAAAGAAGAATTTAATCTCATTACTGCAAATATCTTTGCAAATACAAACGGAAGCATTCTAATTGCACAAACCTATCCAAATCGAGATAAATCTAAAGACTCTGTCTGTAGTAAAACCTCCTGCTCTACAAAGCTAATCGCATTAAGTGGAAATGCCCGCATTAAAAATGCTGCTGGTGACAATGATTTTCTTCTTGATAAAAAATTTCAAATTCATGTTAGCAAAGAAGAAGACTTAGCACAAAATAAAATTTTACCACTGGATAAGAATTCTATCTCAGAAATCAAAAGTATGATTACCTTTCACAACACAGAGCCAATTCTAGATCCAAGGCTATTGGAAGAATTGAAAGCCACACCGGATGTAATCAAAAAACCAACACTTCCAGACGTTGTAAAAAAGAAATCCTTGCCGACTCAGAAGATTCCAGCAAAGAAGACTTCTGTAATAAAAAAAGCAGCTACTCTAAAGAAACCGCTTTCAAAAAACACTTACAGGGATAAACTCAAGTTAGAGCCTAACAAAAGGTTCTAAGCTCAGACAATTTTTCTATTCAGAAATTTATAGTATTCTACTTCGATTGTATTGATTAGAAATGTATAGTATTTAACTAAAGCTGGGTCGTATTTATTCTTTTCCGCTACAGCTCTATAGTGTTCAGACATCTGGTTTCGCATTAAGGGAGA
Organism: Leptospiraceae bacterium; assembly: GCA_031368925.1. GTDB lineage: Bacteria > Spirochaetota > Leptospiria > Leptospirales > Leptospiraceae > UBA2033. The sequence goes on along the minus strand of JANMOF010000535.1, from coordinate 1,696 downwards.
TTTAAAATCTTCTTTATTGATAATGACTGAAGCTGGTTTACCTTTAGGAACCACGTCGGCGGGAATTGCAATCACTACACTATTTGTCATTAGAGAATATTCAACTGCTGAGGCTACTTTCTGGTTATCCGTTTCTTTTGCAAGAACAGGAACAGCTCTTTTTATATCATCCAAGTTACTTTGAATCTTGGTTCTAAGTAAACTTATATCGTATAACTTTTCATCAATAGTATTGTATTTTTTTGGAAAAACATATTGAATTGCCGCCTTTGCGATCATACTTGTTTTTTCGTCTTTACTCTTTACGTCCTCTTCGATCGCCTTTTGCATCATTGTATCCGGTCCCATTTCATTACCGAATACTCCTGATTTACCCTGACCTTTCTTATCAGACGATTTATCTTTTTTGCGGAAATAGATGGCGGCAAACAAACCAGCCGCCGCACTTACAAGTAAACCAAAGAAAATAGTTCCCAGGCTTGCCTCGACAAAAGAAATCATTACAAAAATTGTCATGAGAATAATAAATACAATCAGACCAGCCGGTAAGTTAAACTTACGTTGAAACGCTTCCTTTTTTATTCTCTCTCTTTCTTGTTGCTCGAGAGAATTCATATCACTCGTTAACTTTGTAATATGGTCTTCTTTGATATTTGTATTTAACTTTGGATTCTTTTGAAGAATCAATTCCTGGTTAATAATCTTTGCGTAGTCCAATTCTTTCTTTTGCTCGGGATTAGAAATAGCCAGAGAGGCTAACTTATGTAATACGCTCGCCATATAACTTTGGTCAACAGCATAGAATACTGATTTGCCGCTATCATCTTTAGGTGCGTAGGTTCCAAAAGTATTAGTGATATCTTTACGAAGCCGCTCTGTAAAATTTTTAATCTTTTCTGGTTCTTTAATTCCCGCTCTTTCTACTTCCTGGGTTAAATCAAGAGAAAGTAAAGTAAGCTCTGACTTTGTATGCTCAGTAACTAATTTTTCTAAAGACTTTGTAAGCTTATTATAAATAGAGGAATACTTTCTATCGAGAAGATTATTCATATCACTCATAAACTTTTCTACAATTCTAACAGATAAATTGCAGGTGTTTTGAACGGACTTCGAAAACTCCGAGTTGAATTTTTCAAATGGAAATGATTTTATTATATCAATTAGAATTTTTACCTTTTCTCTTCCCTGACGTCTTCCATCGGGAGCTAGGTCAATGTGCTCTCGCTTATACTCATTTAGTTTAAACTTAACATCACTTAAGCTTCCTTCTTCTGCTAATTTACGAAGTTGCTCCATAGCAAATTTTTCTAGTCCGTCTGCTTGGGCACGATAATGATTTACAATCTCTGGAGGTCTAAGATAGGTGCCATCATCTTTGAGTTCGATTTCATCAATGATCAAGTGGTAACCAGGCATTACCTGCTCAAGGACTCCCTTTTCATTCCCATACTCAATAAAGTCGTCTACAAAATCTTTGATCGGGATATAAGCATATGGCTTAAATCCGCCTTTAATTAGAAGTCCAATCTCTGCTTCTAAGGAACAATTCATTGGATAAAGCCAACTTGCCCCTGATTTATTTTTTTGAAATAGGAAATTACCGGGATTATTTTCATCAATTTCTTTGATACGCTTAGCTCTATTGGATAAAATTAAATCAACCATCGCTTTAGAATAATCAAAGCAAGTTTCGCGA
>JANMOF010000515.1:0-20174 GCA_031368925.1 Leptospiraceae bacterium | reverse complement strand
CAACTTTAATATTAAAATCCAACTAACTCGATCTTAAATGGCTTAAAGTCTTGTGTATTTTTTGTGACTAATTTTAAATTGTGAACATGTGCGATAGACGCAATCTGCCCATCGACAAAGGAAGGAGTCTTTCCTGCTTTTGTAAGTCGAGCTTTTTCTTTTGCGTGCCAGATAGATGCAGCCGCATTGTAATCAAAAATTGGCAAGGTATCTAGAATAGATTTTATAAATGTCTCTAAAATTTTCTTTTTCTTACCATCTTGCAAAATCTCCATTCCGTATTCCAGTTCGTGAATTACGAGACTACATGTGGCAATAGAGATTTCATTTTTCTCAAGAAATTCCAGAACTTCTGAATCAGGAATTTTTTTTAAAGGCTCAGAAAGAATATTTGTATCGAGCAGGTAAATAGAATTCATACATTAGAAAGAAAAATCTCTACCTGTCGAAGAATCTCTCCAATTTGCGACTTCTTTCTCAGTGAAAGAATTTTTTTTGAAATCATCTGAATCACGCAATGACTTCCAGTCGTCTGTAAATTTTCGTCGTTTGCCTTTAAGCGCATCGTATTCTTTTGTAGAAATTAAATAGGCTACGATTTTGCCACGTCTAGTAATGGGTATGGTGGGATTGGATTCTAAAGAATGCACTAATACCGGTAGATGGTTTTTAGTGTGTGCAATGCTATAGCTTTTTTCAGTCATCATTACCATATAGCTATTTAGATAGCCATATGATAAATTTGTCAAGGATTATTTTAAAAAAATCTTCTTTCTAAATATAACTAGCTTCTTTTCTCTACGGGGATATGCGTTTTATTCATTGCACCGATATAGATTTGTCTTGGTCTAGCTTTTTTGAAATTACTGCGAATACGTAGTTCTCTCCAGTGTGCGAGCCAGCCGGGGAGTTTTCCAATCGCTTGCATGAGAGTAAACATATTCTTAGGAATTCCAATGCTGTTAAATAAAATCCCGCTGTAAAATTCTAGGTTCGGATACAGGTTCTTATCCTTAAAATAACTTTCATTCGAAATATATTCATCTACCTCGAATGCTAAATCTACTAATGGGCTATGGTGAGTCTTAAAAAAATCTCGAAAGATTTCTCTCGCGACTGCAGCTCGCGGACTTTTTACTTTGTAGGCTTCGTGTCCTAAAAAATTTGCTTTGGATAATTCTGCTCTCACTGTAGCGTCACTCAAATAAGTTTTGTAATCTTTGCCGGACTTGAGAATTTTTTCTAATAGCTCGACTGCGGCTACGCTCTGTCCACCTTCACGAGAACCCCATAGAGCAGAAATTCCAGCGCTGATAGATGCGAATAAGTTTGCTTTTGTGCTACCTACCAGTTGAACCGTAGTAGCCGCTACATTTTGTTCGTGGTCTCCGTAAAGAATCCAAAGTTGATTGAGTAGCTTGTCATGATCTTTTGGAACAACATACGTTTCACTTGGAACAGAAAAAAGCATGTGCAAAAAATTTGTGCAGAAGGGAAGTTTATCAATGGGGTAAACAAAGGGTTGCCCGATCATTTTTTTATAAGAGAAAGCGGCTATCGTTCTAATTTTACTTAAGAGGCGAGTGACTTGATCTACTCCTCTATCTACTGATTCTTCATACTCGTCGGTGTAATAACTAGAAAGTGACATTACCATTGTTGATAGAACTGCAAGCGGATGAGCTTTACCTGGAAATCCATCAAACAAATTAATCATGTCTTCATGTATCATTGAGTGTTTAGAAAGTCGGTTTGAAAAATCTCGAAACTGTGTTTCTGTCGGTAATTCTCCGTAAATTAAAAGATAGGATGTTTCAACAAAGCTAGAATTTTTAGCTAAGTCATCGATTTGATAACCGCGATAGCTAAGCTGACCTTTATCGGGATCGCGTCTTGAAACACTACTCTCACCAATTGCTGTATTAAAACAACCTGGATCAACGGTAATCACGCCTGTCGTATCGTAGAGATCCTTTATATCAATCCCCTGTTTTCCGTCAGTGCCGGTAATTAAATTTAGAGGAAAAGTTTTACCATCCAAGTTTAGTTCTGCTTTGTTATAACCGCTCATACTTTTTTACACCCTTTGTAATCTTTATCACTCCATAGAACTTGGTTCTAGTTTTGAGTCAATAATCAATTTGAGGTAATTCTGCTTGACCGGTATCATTTCAAATGAACTCAATCGTAATATGGATTCTCTAAAAACAATTTACTTGCTGAGACATGCCAAATCCGACTGGACGGCTGAATTTCGAATAGACCACGAAAGACCAATTTCCGAAAGAGGACGAAAGAATGCTAAAGCACTTCGTTCTTTTTTTAAAGATCGCGAGCTTCGTGTTGATTTTGCCTATGTCTCAGATGCAAAGCGAACGGTTGAAACTCTAGAGATTTTAAATAAGAACAAAGAACTTTTTAAAAATGTAGAAGTGACTCCGCTTTTGTATGAGGCAAACTTTGGAGTTTTTTATAATCTAATTACGACGACAGATGATGCGCATAATTCTATTTTATTTTTAGGGCACAATCCTGAACTCGAGGAATTAGCAAACCAACTCATTCTCAGGCAGAATGCGTATAAAGATTTTTCTTTCTTTCAAAAATTTAGCACATGCTCACTTATAGGTCTTGCCTTTCCTATTTCTTCCTGGAAGCATATTTCAACATTTCCGGGCAAATTGACATTATTCTGGACTCCGGTAAAACAATGAAAAAACTAATTACAGCAGCACGATTGAAAAAAAGAGTAAAGGAACTCGGAGAAGAAATTTCTCTCCATTATAAGAAAGAAGAAATTGTAATTCTTTGCATTTTGAAAGGCGGATTCATATTTGCCGCTGACTTAATACGAGAAATAAAATCTACTCCAGTGATTGATTTTATCGAAGCCTCTTCGTATGGTGATGGAAAAGAATCGTCCGGTGCAGTTCTAATTAAACGAGATGTGGGACTTGATATCAAAGGCAAAAAAGTTTTAATTGTAGAAGATATCATCGACAGTGGATTTAGTTTAAATTTTCTAATTGAATATTTAAAAAAGAAAAAGCCAGCCTCTGTGGAAGTTTGCTCACTACTTGTGAAACATAAAAAGCACAAAGCAAAAGTAAATATTCGATTTATCGGTTTTGAAATTGAAGATGAATTTGTTGTAGGCTATGGAATGGACTATCGTGGTAAATTTAGAAATTTAGATTACATAGGAATTTATGAGGATATTGTATGACAGCAATTATTGAAAAACAAAAAGATATTTTATTTACCCCGAGTGATTCACATGCAGAGCTTAGAGAAAATGTTGCTCGCTTCGCAAAACAAGAATTAGACGCTCAGGCAAAAGAAAACGATGAAAGCGAAACTTTTAACAAAGAAGTATTTCAAAAACTTGCAACCGAGTTAGGGCTACTCGGTGTAACAGTTCCGGAAAAAGACGGAGGCTTAGGCTTAGACGCAGTAGCCGCAGTTATTATTCATGAAGAAATGTCAAAGTATGATCCGGGGTTTACACTCTCTTACCTCGCTCATGAAGTTTTATTTGTAAATAATTTTTATTATAGTAGTAATGCTGAGCAAAAGTCCCGTTACCTGCAAAAAGTAATTTCAGGCGAATGGATTGCCGGAATGGGCATGACCGAGCCGGGTGCAGGAACAGACGTATTAGGAATGGCTACAGTTGCTACTAAGTCAAGCGGCAAATACATATTAAATGGAACCAAGCAGTATATTACAAATGGAAGTATTGGAAATGTATTTTTAGTTTATGCAAAATTACATAAGAGAGATATTAAAAAGACGACAGCTTTCATAGTCGAGTCCAAATTCAAAGGATTCAGCGTAGGCAAGAAAGAAGAAAAAATGGGAATGCGCTCCTCTCCGACTACCCAGCTTGTATTCGAAGACATGGAAGTTCCCGAAGAAAATTTAATCGGCGAAGAAAACGGTGCTATTTCTCATATGATGCGCAACTTAGAAATAGAGCGTATAACTTTAGCCGCTCAGTCTCTTGGTATTGCGAAGAGATGTCTGGATATTATGAGTGAATATTCTATTGTGCATCGGGAAGCATTTGGAAAAAAACTTTCCGAGTTTGGTCAAATTCAAAGAATGATCGCTGAGTCTTACGCTGAGTATTCGGCAGCAAGAGCACTTGTTTATCAGGTTGCTTCTAATATCAATCCGGGATCTAGAAATTCTTTAGGTGCTGCTTCTGCCAAATTATTTACCACACAAATGGCAGAGCGTGTTTCTAGGAATGCAATTCAAGTTCTAGGCGGCTACGGTTACTGTCGCGAATACCCCGTTGAGAGGTTACATCGAGATTCTATTCTACTTTCCATCGGTGGCGGAACGAATGAAGCAATGCAGAAAAATATCATCAGTGATTTAAAGAAGCAGTATGAGTCGAGTTTATGATTGCATTGCGAGTGTAGTGGTTTACGACACTTCGCCGCAAGTCTTACAGGAATGTATAAATTCTTTTTTAGATACAAAGCTTAAAGTAAAGATTTACGTTGTAGATAATAGTTCTATTCAGGGTAATTATACTTTGCCGCAAGACGAAAGAATTTTCTATCATTTTAATCATGGTAGAAATGTTGGTTATGGAAAAGGAAATAATATTGCCATCGAAAATGCAGAACCTTCTAAATACTTTCTCATTTTAAATCCAGATGTATTTATCAAAGATGACGCATTAGAGAAGCTAATTCATTACATGGATATGAATCCTGAAATCGGAATTGGAATTCCTAAAGTTCTAAATCTCGATGGAACACAACAATTCTTAAATAAAAGATACCCTTCATTAGCCGCTCTTTTTGTCAGAAGATTCATGCCAAAATTTTTACATTTTTTATTTCGATCTACTTTAGAAAATTATGAGATGCGAGATTTAAACCAGGACGCAAACTATGAAGTCCCTTTTATTAGTGGGGCATTCATGTTATTTAGAAGAGATGTTCTTGATCGAGTAAAAGGATTTGATCCTAGATACTTTTTGTATTTCGAAGATGCAGACATTTGTCGAGAAGTGCAAAGTATTGGGTTTAGGACTTCTTATTATGCAAAGGCAAATATCGTTCATCTCTGGAAAAGAGCCGCACATCGTGATTGGAAAATTACGTTCGTCTTTATTGCTAATATGGTAAGATATTTTAATAAATGGGGCTGGAAATTTTTTAGCTAGCGGATAAGATCGAATAGCTTATTGTAATTTTCGATTATTTCTTGCGTTTTCGTATGACCATCTTTATTTACATCTGGGTGGTAAATCAAGAGTAGTTCCTTGAATCGCTTTTTTAAATCCTTTAGAGTTGCAGCATCTTCTAATTCGAAGAAATCTAAAAGTTTCCTTGTTTCTGAATCCATTTTGCCCTCGCGTTTAAATTTTCCAAATAAGTCATAATAAAATCGTTGCCTGTATTCATTTGTAATTTTCTTAAGCGAAATTTTATTGTATCTTAATAAATCCTGTAAATGTTTTTTTAAAAAAATCTCTGCGCCAAACGATGTATCTATGTTTCTTGAATTTGTGAAAATGCTAATACTTCGTTCAAATAAAATTTCTAGATCAAATTTATCCTCGAAATAAGAATCGAATGCATCGTCAAATTGTTTGGTTGAACTTACAAGAAGATGAAAAAGTTCTTTATCAAGCTTGTGTTTTTTTAGAGTCGATTGTATTAGTTCAACTAGTATTTGTCCGAGTTCCGTTAGTGAGGCTTCTGGAAAGTAAACTCCAGACTGTAAAAACTGCTCTTCTATATCACTTCTACGCAAAACCTGTTCTAACAAAAGACAAAGTAAGTCAGCTTCTTTTTCGCTAAAAGAACGCAGGTTAATATTTTGAGAATGATTTCTGCGCAGAGAATAGAGGCTACGATAGAAATCCTCTTTTCGAATTCCAATAACTTCGATTAGTTTCTCATTAGAAATATTCCATGTGCAGTCAAATGAATGGATTTGGATTTCGGAAAGAACTTCTCCAAGTGCCTGCTCTGTCAAATGCATCGAGTTCATTAGAAGTATTTTTCTTTAAATTCTTTTTCTGAAATAAATTGAAAGTAGGCAGTTAAACCAGCAACTTTAAAAATTTTTTGAAGAGATTCTTTTAGATTGGCAAGTTGTAACTGTCCGTTTAATTCTTTTATATAGTTCAGACTTTTTATAAGCATTCCAATTCCAGACGAATCAATGTAGTTAAGCTTTTCCATATTCACAACTACTTGTGATTGTTGTGCCGTTATATTTGACTGCAAATACGTTTTAAAGTCTGTAGCCGTATAAATATCTAGACTGCCAGAAAGTTCTATTACTATAGTGTCGCCGGATTTTCTTTTCGTTATTTCCATACGTATGACTTCAAAGCTTAATTGCCCTTGTCTTTTTTACAATCATTAAATGCGAAAGGGCATTTATAGCTTGAAAAAAACTATAAATTAATACCATATGTAAATGTATTTATTATCAAAATTACCCAGGAAAAACGCGATGCAGAGAATTCTAATGGCTATTTATTTCACTTTGCTTTTTGCAGTTTCTGCAAATGACTTTGAATATCCGACTCTAATCAATCCAGACGGAACGATTCAGGTGAGAGAGTTTTCGAATGAGCAAAAAACTACTTACGAGGTAGTAAAAAAAGAAGTCAAGTATTTCCAAGCGGAGCTTGCTCGGATGCTACCTTATTTGATTCGCCAGGGAAAAATAAAAAATAATTCGTATACGAGAGAAATTCGAAATTTCACTGAAACACAGCCAGGCAGACGTAATCAGCATTTCGTACAAGAGACTTTTATTTTAAAATTGGCAGAAGGAAAAATTGATACGATTTCTTTTCAAAAGAGAAGAACTAGGTTAAATCCTAAGATGGATTCTGAAACGGTTATCAAATCCATTTCCAATGATACAGGCAATGAAGAGATGACGAGTGTCAAATTGCAAATAGACACTCATACCAATTACACAGAGCCTAATACACCGATTAGTAGAAAATTTAGTATGACAGAGATTCCTTCTCCCGTAGATAGGATAAAACTTCTACGCTCTTATCGTACTAAGCTAGAAGAAGCAGTGCGTGAACTTGACAAATTAGTAGATCACAAAGCCTTAAACGATCACACCATCCTATCAAATACGTTAAACGATATAGAATTAGAATAAAAAATTTCTATGACAATAGAAAAATTTATTCAATCCTATATTGAGACTGGAATTTTTGTAAGTATTTTTTTTGTAATAAAAGAAATACTGCATCTAAGACAGAATAAAAAATTAGGATTTCATTTATGGTTTGCTCTAATTGCACTTTTATTTCAAATCAAAATTTCTTTTCTTATAAATAATTCTAGTTTTCCCACCACATGGATTTTTTTATTTTCGGTTACTGCCTTATTTTTAGTAGGTCCTGTTCAATACAGCCAGACTCTACGGCTTTTTGGAAAATTTCATTTTAGAGAGTCATATTTTCATTATTCGCTAAGTATTATTTCTACTCTTATAGAAATTTTAATAATCATCTATTTCCCAAGCGAAATACCAGAAGTAGGAAACTCTACAGTTTTTGGCAAGGCACTAAGCATCATTGGTTTATCGTATTACTTTTGTTACTTCTACTATAATCAAAAATTATTTCAAAAATTTTTAAAACAATATAGACTTGAGCATACCAAATCTGTTCTTTCTTATAACCGAATGGTTGCTTCTTTTATGATTTTTACCTGTATAACTATTTTCTTTTCGAGTAAAATTCTATTTCAAATAGCAGGGATTTTAATTACCACAGGTGCATTTGTGACTCTTCTATATTTGACAAGGTTTCCTGATTTCTTTGACACAATTTCAGAAGAAGTTGCAAAGCAAAAATACGAAAAAACTAGCCTCGGTGATCTCGATTTAGAAAAGATTAAAAGAGAATTAGAAATACTCATGGTGCAAAAAAAATATTACCAGGATGACGAAATATATCTAGACGATATTGCAAATGAGCTGATGGTTAATAAAAACCAATTGTCACGGGTGTTAAATGAAATTTATAATAAGAATTTTTATCAATTCATTAACTCCTATCGCATTGCTGAAGCGAAGGAGTTAATAATTCAATATCCGAAGAGAACTATTCTAGATATTGCTTACGAGGTTGGTTTTAAAAGCAAGTCCGCATTTTACAAAAATTTCTTTGAGCAAACAAACCTTACCCCGCAAGAGTTTCGAAAAAAGGCTAATACTAGTTAGCTTCTACTGATAAATCCTTTACCTCGTTCGGTAATTTTACCCAGATGATATATATCCAGTAAATCATTCCTACATGCAGAACATCATTTTCAGTAAACCAGATTCCTTTTTGCCAGAGTGGCGCCGTGATCCCCAATATTAAATATAAAGCGTATATAAAAATTACTGCAATGAGGATAATCCATGTATTGCGAAGGTATAAATTCATCTTGCTCTTGGTTTTATTATAAGCTTTTCCATAAATCCAAATAAAGAACAATACGCTCGGTGTAGAAGACAGGCTTAAAAATTCAAACGAAACCAGGAATTGAATTGGAACAAATGCTCCATAGAATAAAAGTCCAGAATAGATGACCGCATTTAAGAGCGCATAATAGATAATAGACTTTCTAAAACTTCCAGAAGCATTGGAGTAAGCGCAGGCAACTAGAAATGCATTCATACCGAGACCAGAAAAAAAGGCATAGATGATTTCCCACCAGCTAGTCCATGTGCAAAATTCGCGTCCACTGCATTTGATTTCATAGCCGAATGCTTGATAGCTAGTTCCTGCGAGTAGTGCACCTGCGCCGGTGAGAAAAAGTCCGATTCCCCACCATAGTTTTGATTTTTGATTTTGAAGATTAGTCAAGAATTTATAAGCAACAAATATATCAAACAAACTTACGAAATATACAATTAAAGAAGACGAAGGTTGGCTTAATACAAAATTAAGACTTCTGAGTTGAATCTTTATCCAATGTTGTGTGCTTAAAAATGCGTCAGGTGTAAGCTTGGGAGAATACTCAATAGTATCCAATCGATTGCAGTTTCCTAATAGTAAAGCAATCAAAGTATAGAAAATGAAATGCATTGTATTTTTGGTCATTCTATTTATTTCCTCTTAATTAAAATTTAACCTTTAAAAAAACAAGAGAATTCGTCTATTCAAAAACTAGTTATGAATGCTTTTAAAAACTGTTTTTATTCTTGTCAAAAAATATAGGCTTACTTAAGTAAAGCCATGGACAATAAAAACTTTTTTATATCACATGATATCAATTATCCATTTCTCTGGGGAATGGATTTATCCTTGCCGGTGATTTTAAAATCAGCGTTAAATATAGACGGTGTAGATATTTCTGAAGAGGACAAGTATACGCTTCGTAGCCTCAATAAAGAAAGACTTCTTTATTTCAGTAATCATCCATCTACCATTGAGCCTCCTGTCGCATACTATGTGGCTAATGTTATTGGTTCCCGTTTTTATTATATGGCTTCTCGTAATGTATTTAATTGGGGTTTTGGGATTGTTGGTGAGCTGATTAAAAAAGTGGGCGCATTCTCAGTATTATCCGGTGGAGCTGATAGAGAGTCTGTCAAAATGGCTAAATCTATCCTTGCAGGAGATAGGGGGAAACTCGTTATTTACCCCGAAGGAATGTGCTCCGGGGAAAATGACAACCTTGTTCCATTCATGCCGGGAATTGCACAAATTGGTTTTTGGGGTTTAGAAGATGCACGCAAGAAAGATCCAAATGCAGATGTAAAAGTATTACCTGCTTTCGTTAAATATATATTATCCGGAAGTGAAAAATCACTCTACCAAGAAATAGAATCTTCCATGGAAGCAATTGAGCGCAAACTCAAGATTACCGCTGGAAATAAAAATTTGCTTCGTCGTTTTTTAACTGTCGGTCGAATTCTTCTAGAAGATGCAGAAAGAGAATATGGAATTTCACCGATTACGGATAAGGACTACGACTATAGAGTAGGGGCGATAAGGCACGCTGCCTTAAACCGTGCTGCTGAAAAATTGGAAATTAAATTTGAACCGGACGAAGATGCAATTCATAAAATCAGGGAAGTATTTACTGTGCTAGATGGAATTAATTCTGGACTTGGCAAACAAACTGTAAAAATTTCTAAGCGTGATCTAGACTTTGTTCAAAAGGATGTCGATCGTGCTTATTTGTTTTTAGTGATTAAGCCTGAATACTTGCTAGCCTATCCGAGTGCAGAGAGATTTATGGAATGGCTTTATAGATTTGAAAACTTACTCTTTGGTGCAACTAGACCTCGCGCAAGAAGAGCAAGAGTAGTAATTGCAAAACCATTTGGTCTTGCAGAATACTATAATAGCTATAAGGAAAATAAAAAGAAGACAGTTGAGGAAGTAACAGTGCGTTTGCGCAAGGACATTGAAAAGCTTTTAACTGATTGTATTCCTCTTAGTAAACCGATAGTGACCCCGTTTGATGTGGGGGACTAATTGGGCAGTGGAAGCTAGATGTTCTCTTTGCGGGAAAACATTGCTTCGATTTCTTTCCAGCCTTTTTCACGCGCTAGCTTGCGGTAATCGTTGACTAGCCGGTGGCATTGCATGGCAACTTCGAACATATTAAAATTATCTTTGCTGATTGCTTTGATTTTTGTGAATCGATTTTTGATTTGGTTGGCAAGGTAGTCTACTTCTTCTCTTCGCACAATTTCATTGGATGTGCTATCGAGAAGCTTAGTAATTTCCTTTTCTGAAAAACCCAGGTTCGCTTTCTTCGTCTCTGCCTTGGAAGCCTGACTTGCTTCCAAAGATGCATTCGCAGCACTGTTGATAATTTCTATAATCTTCTCTGGGGTATATTCTTCTTGCATCGAATTTCCTTCACCTATACTGTCTGTCTTTGCCACAGAGGCACGGAGTTTCTTTTTTTATTTCTTTAAAATTGCTTATTAAAATGAATACAAATTTGCTTTAAATTTCAAGCTATTTTTTAATTATGATAAACCTTTTTAAGAAAACCAATCTATAATCTCTGTGACTCATTCCGCCCGCGCTAACACGCCCAGCGCCTTCGCACTCTGTGGCATATTTTTATTTACATGAATCCAGTTATTTCTGAATTTCCTTGAATACGTTTTCGACCTCAGTTGGAACAGAGGTAAAATTTACACGAAATACGACTTTAGGTGATTCAGAAATATTCTTTGTTACCTTGGCGTATAAATCGTTTGCAATTTCTTTTCCGTTTTCATCAGCAAGGGCTACCTTTACGTTATTTAATTTTTCAACGGAAATAGGTGCTTCAATTTCTGCTTCTTTGCCATTCATCTTAGTGATATAGCCAACATGCACATCGGTGCTTGCGTGTTTGCCGGCAAGAATTGTAAATAGAAATTGAATTTTCTTTTTGATAGGATGAAGGACAACTTCTTTTTTCTCCGGCAAATAGATATTATACTCTCCACCTATCCCACCGACTTCACTGATGATGATTGGATTTTTTACGCCCTTGGGCATTACTTCAAACTGATCGTCTACTCGAACAATTGGTCCACAGGCATCGAGAGTTCTTTGGGATACGAATGTTTGTCCACCGACGGTGTAAGATTCAATTCTAGAAGTTAAGTTTACATTGCTACCGACTACTCCGTATTTTGTTCTCTTATGAGAGCCGATATTTCCGACTACTATTTCTCCCGTATTAAGACCAATTCCCATTACAACTTCGGGAAGTCCGTCTTGCCGATTTTTTTCATTTACTTGTTTCATCGCTATTTGCATTTCAATCGCACAGGCAACCGCGCGGGCTGCATCGTCTTCTCTCAGGATGGGTGCGCCGAAGATAACAAGGATTGCATCCCCGATAAATTCGTCAATCGTGCCCTGGTATTTTAAAATAACATCTGTCATTACGTCTAGATAGTTATTAATCATAGTGACGCATTTCTCAGCAGAAAGTCTTTCGCTAATAGAGGTAAATCCGCGTAAGTCGGTCATCATAATCGTAACTTCTCGCTTCTCTCCGCCTAGGGATGTTCCTTTAGGAGATTCTAATATACTCGCAACTACATCGTCAGAGAGGTAACGACCAAATGTATTTTTAATAAATTCGTTTCTTGCGTTTAACGCTTTTTTAATTCGGTTGAGAATGAGTGCAAGCCCCATCGCAATACATAAAATCACAATGGAAATGCTGAGCATTAAATCATTTGTTTCTTTGATTGCACCGATGTAGTCGTCTTCAGGAACAACAAGACCAATCGTCCAGTCTTTCTCGAATGTGTCTGGAAATTTTTTATACGAGGCAATGTATCGTTTGCCGCCTGTCTCAAAGGTAAATTTTGTATCTTTGGTTTCTGAAAAATACTTATAGGAATCTTGAACGATAGGTGGATTTACTTCTAGCTCAGCTACTTTTCTCGAACGAAAATTTCCATTGGGCTCTTTAATCATAGGTTGCGTTATATCGGGATAAGCCACAAGGTCGCCCTGTGTGTTTACAATAAACGCAATCGCTGTCTTTCCAAATTTTTTATCCTGAATTTCTTTTCGTAAGTCTTCTAAAAAATTAGAAATTTCAATCAAAGGAATATCAAGTCCGAAAATTCCCATGAGACTTCCATCTGCACCGTGCACAGGAGCGGACGCAGTGATACCAGGAATTTTTCCAGTAGCAAAAATATACACATCACTCCAAAAGAGTCCTTCTTTTTCTTTGGCTCCTATGTACCAAGGGCGCTTTCTTGGATCATAGTCTTCTTTAACAATTTCTTCTTTAATAATTTTTCCGCCGTTGTCTCGGTACTTCCATGTGACCTTTGGATCTTTTTTTGATCTATCAATTGTTTTCGTAGCAATGGTTCCATCTGTCCATCGTCTCTGCATAAGAAAGTCACCCCGCTCATTTCCAATATTGAACATGGTGAGTTGCGGATGAAGGATTAAGATGTTTATCATGAGAGAATTTAACCCTTGGTTATCTAAGATAGAATTTGCACCCTCTCCCGCAACTTTGGAAGAAAGCTCTGTCATATCGACTGCGGTAAATAGGTAACTAGTCGTCTTTTGGATTACGCGGTTATTGATCTGATCGATTAAATCTTCCGTCAGAGAAAGAATTGCCCTAGAGTTTTTGTAATAGGTAAATGCAGTTACCCCCATGACAGAAAGCACCAAAAAAGTAAGACTGAAGAATATGATTTCAAAGCTGGATTGGTTAAATTTCTTGATGATCTTGGATAGAATACCTGGCTTTGATTTTTTAGTTATGGCACTATTTGTCATGAAATAAGAACTCCTTCCTGAATCAGGAAACTATATTGTATATCGTAAAAAAGAGGTTTATTGGATAGAAATTAACCATGCTAATACTAGCGAAATTCCTATAAAATAATATCTTTTAGGCATTAAGCACTCTCTAAGAGTTTCGTTTCTCTTTCAACTTAAAAATATTTTTTTGCACTTGTTATGGTAACGAAATTTTTTGATATGGTTAAGCATATGCTATACAAATATAGAAAACAAATTATTTCCATACTAGTAGCCATTCCACTTCTATGGGGAATTTATTTCCTAGTTAAACCTGATACAGATATTCATATTGCTGTAGTCGGTCCTATGTCAGGAAAAGACGCTGCCAATGGGAAATCTTACCTCGAAGGCGTAAAGCTCTATGTAAATGCTGTAAATGAGAAAGGTGGAGTGGATGGCAGGCAAGTAGTCATTGATGTTTATGACGATGAGAACGACAAAGACAAGGCAAAAGTAAAAGCAGAAGAGATCGTTAAAAAAAATTTAGCTGTGGCGGTTATCGGTCATAATAGTAGCTCCTGCTCGATTGCAGCAGGTCCGGTTTACCAGGCGCAGGGAATACCGGCTATTTCCCCCGCGTCTACTAACCCAAAAGTTACTCTCGGAAATGAATGGTATTTTAGAAATATATTTAATGATAATGCACAGGGAAGATTTTTAGCGAACTACACTAAGAAAGTTTTAAAAGAGCCGACGTATGCAATCTTACATGATGATAAAGATTACGGCTCAAATCTCGCCAAAGTATTTGAAGATACTCTTGTGGCACAAGGAACATTTCCAAAATACAAATGGAAAATCAAAACCAATAACGGGGAAAATCCAGAACAAGAAATTATCGCAGTTGTAGAGGAGTTAAAGAAGAACGGCTACACTGGATTAATCTTTCTTGCTACTTCGCCTAAAGATGGCGCGAAGTTTATTGAAAAATTTAAAGATGCTGGACTATCTAATTTAATCCTTGCTCCCGATTCTTTTGCATCTAACGCGTTTAAAGAATCCTTTTCCAAACTTAAAAAAGAAATCCAAACTCCCGGCTATTATACAAACGAGGTAATGGTGACTAGCCCCCTCATCTTTGATAATGCAAATGAGAAAGCGCAAAATTTTAAAGACAAGTATAAAGCTGCCTATAAAGCCGAGCCGGATTGGAGAGCGGCTTACGCGTATGATTCGGCACTCGTGCTCTTGGATGTGATTCATAAAACAGAACTAAAAGGTGGTAAGACAAATCTCACAGAAGACAGGCTTAAGATCAAAGAAGCACTTTCCCTACTGACCAATATTGACGAGGCAGTCGAGGGGGTAACGGGGTATAATTACTACGATGAAAACCGTGACTCTCCTAAGCCAATTTCGATTGGGTCATACAAGAATAATGATGTTATCTCCTCACTCATTCAATTGCAGGCAGTAAAAAACCTAAAAGAAATCACAAACATTGAGAATTCTCTCAAAGAAGAAAAAATTATCAAGATAGATAATAATTATCTCTATAGAACAAACGTGGTCTATACGGGAATTGAAATCAATGAAATCACAAAACTAGATACGAGTAATCTTACTTACATGATGGATTTTTATATCTGGTTTCGATTTAAGGGCGATATCAAGCCAGAAGAAATTGAATTTTTAAATAATATTGAACCAATTGTGTTAGGTGAGCCTGTCGATCGGGACTCTAGCGAGCAAATGAACTACAGGGCTTATCACGTAAAGGCAAATTTTAAAGCGGATACTCTACCTGTTCGCTACGAGTTAGGCTATCACGCGTTAGGCGTAAACTTTAAACATAAGTCTTTGACTAGAAATAATTTGATCTATGTAATTGACGTGATAGGAATGGGATTAAATTCTAAGAAGGGAGATGCAAATAAAAGAAAATACCAAAATATTCTAAGTCCTGTAACGGGCTGGTCGATTGCAAATTTCTGGTCTTTTCAAGATACACTTTCGCGTGCATCTCTCGGTGCTCCGAAATATCTAAATTCAAGAGACGCCAAAGCGGAATATTCCCGTTTTAATCTAGGTGTGCGCATTCGTAAAAATGAATTTACCATTCGCGGGCTAATACCGGGTAGCCACGCTAGCTTTTATTTAGGGTTTAGTATTCTTGTAATTTTAGGTATGGGTGTGGCGGGTAGACTTAAGATGTTCCAAAAATACTCTAACTTAAACTGGATAGCAACGACGTTATTTTTATTTTTATTCTTAATCGCGTGTGAGATTGAAGCTGTAGATTACTTGCTAGATGATCTAAATACCTATTCTATTAAAATGGTGACTCTCAGCTTTGATTTGCTATGGTGGGTAATACCTGCTATGCGCTTAAACCAATCCATTGAGCGATTTATCTGGGATCCACTCGAAATTAAAACAGGGAATAAAATCCCGACCGTAGTGCGGCTATTTTTGGGTATCTTCATCTACATCCTGACTTTCTTTGGAATTGTGGCTTTCGTATTTGACCAAAAGATTACTTCCCTCCTTGCAACATCGGGTGTGGTAGCTATGATTATTGGTCTTGCGATTCAGGTAAATATTTCAAACGTATTTTCAGGAATTGCCATTAACCTCGAGCGTCCATTTCACGTAGGGGATTGGGTAAAGATTGGAACCTTAGATGAAGGAAAGGTAATCGATATTACCTGGAGAACAACCCGTATTCAAACTAGAAATATGATTATTCTAAGTATCCCAAATAGTAAAGCATCTGAGTCGCCGATTCAAAACTTTGGTTCGAAGGAAGACATCACAGAGTTTTGGTTTACGATTCATATTGATCCAAATGTGAATACAAAACGAGTTCAGAAAATTTTACTCGATGCGCTGTTATCCGCTGAGGGCGTGTTAAAAAATCCAGCTCCTTACACGCGTCTAAACGAATTTACGGAATGGTCTGCCGATTATATCATTGGCTACTGTTGGAAAGATTACGGTAGGAAAAATGCTGTTCGTAAAGCAGTGTTTACTAGCATTTGGACGCATCTTTATCGCGCAGGAATTCAGCCTGCCACACAACGTCATGAAATTCATATGTTCCGGGGTGTTAAACCAAGAGGGGATAAGGCTGCTTCCCCGCTTACAGTATTGCAGGAGCTTGATATATTCTCAACATTTACTGAAAAAGAAAAGAAATACCTCAGTGCACATTCCACCACTCATCATTTCAAACCGGGGGAGGCAGTTGTGCATACTGGTGATACGAACCAATCTCTTTTCATTATTGCAGAGGGAGTAGTGAGTGTTCAGGCTAAATTAGAAAACGGGAAGGTATTAGAAGTAGCTTCACTTGGAGCAGGAAACTTCTTCGGAGAAATGGCTCTACTTACTGGCGCTATTCGAACAGCGGATATAGTCGCATTAACCACAACGCGCCTAATTGAGATTACCCGTGAAGACTTCGAACCACTTCTAAAAGAACATCCGGAAATCTTCCAACTGGTGGATAAAGTTTCTCATTCTAGGAAGACAGATACGGAAACACAAAAAATATTGAGCCAGCTTCCACCTGAGCCAGAAAAAGATCCGTGGTATAAAATTTATATGAAAAGGATTCAGCATTTCTTCATGGAGTTGATTAAACGACCTGCATAGAGTTTTTACTGTAAAAACTCTATGATTAAATTTTGAAAAATACTATTCATTTCAAAAACTATCTTTGCAATGGGTAAAATGAAGAGAAAAATACTTTTATCCATTGCATCCTTTGTAGTGCTTCTTTTTTTTGGGATGCTATTCTCATTTCAGTTTGCTACTAGCGACGAAATTGAATTAGCCGATGAATTACGCTCCAAACAATCCGGCAAGACTTTGGAATTATCGAAAGGAAAAATATACTATGAGTGGTATGGACCTGAAACGGGCGAAGTAATTGTCATGGTTCATGGCTTTTCTACTCCAAGGTTTATTTTTTATAAAAATGTTGAAGTATTTGCAAACGCAGGTTACCATGTGTTAGCCTTTGATCATTTTGGAAGAGGATTTTCGGATCATTTAGATTCAGTCTATGATAAAGATTTTTTTGATAGCGAGCTTTTAGAATTTCTTGTGGCAATGAAATTACAAAAACCAATTTACCTACTTGGATATTCTCTCGGTGGAGGAATAGCTACTGTATTTACTTCAAGACACCCTGAGTGGGTAAAAAAATTAATCCTTATTGCACCGGTTGGATTTGTTCCAGAATTTTCTGGCAGGAATAAATTAGTATTAATTCCTGTTCTAGGTGATTGGCTAATGGCTGTTATAGGTAAGAAAAACCTGTTGTCAAGTTTTCAGGAAGATGCGAATAGAGGTTTGGTTTCTAATGAAATTGTAAAAAAATATGCAGAACAATTACACTTTAAAAGGTATCGTCACGCATTACTATCGACTATGCGTAATTACCCGATGCAAAACCTCTCCCGGGAATATAAAATTCTAGGTGAAAAAGACATTCCTACTTTAATTCTCTGGGGAACTCTTGATTCAACTGTTCCGTATTCCGGTGCAAGTAAAATCCAGGAACTTTTTCCTAAAAGCAAACTGGCTACATTTGAAGGAGTAGAGCATTCAATTGTATATTCTCATCCAGAGAAATTAAACCAGATGATTTTAGGGTTTCTGGGTAATAAAAATTAGCCGCTACTAGCTGCCAAATCTACTTTTTAGTTTTCATTTTCTTTGCGGTAATTTTTTTATCGGCAGGTTTTTTAAGATCTTCTTTATTTTCTAACTTTTTTGTGTCTTCCGAGCTTGGATACTTGGGGCGCTGGTGAAGGCTGGAAAGTAAAATTTCTTTGAAAGAAGATTTGATTATACTTAGATCGCCGAGTGTGAGTTCACATTCATCTAATTGATTTTCTGCGAGTTTAATATTGATTATCTTCTGAATTAGATCATCGAGTGCCTGTGGTGTAATTTCATCGAGAGAGCGACTTGCTGCTTCGACTGAGTCAGCAATCATTACAATCGCAGTTTCCTTTCTCTGTGGCTTTGGTCCCGGATACATGAAGTCCTTTTTGTCGATTCGCTTACGCTGGTTGGGAGAAAGGTCAGCAAGTGCTTTGTGATAGAAAAATGCCATAGTGCTTGTTCCATGGTGCTCGGGGATAAAGCTGATTATCTCCCGTGGTAGTCTTGCTTTCTTTGCCATTTCGATTCCGTCAATCACATGATCGATTACAATTTTTGCAGCAAGACCGGGATTATTTTTATCGATGTTTTCCTTTTTAGGAATTAAGTGCTGGTTCTCAACAAAAAATCCTGCGTTGGGAATCTTTCCAATGTCGTGAAAATAAACTCCCACACGAATTAAAAGCCAATCGAGTCCCAGGTTTTGTGCTGCTCTTTCAGAAAGTGCGGCTACCATAAAAGTATGCGTATACGTAGATGGAGCTTGCGTTAGAAGGGATTGGAGTAGTGGATGACCAGTATCCGCAAGCTCTTGTAATTTGAACCGAGTTGGAATATTAAAAATATATTCATAGACAGGTAGTAAAAATTGCGTCATAAGTGCGCAGGCAAATCCATTTATGATACAGGCAACGTAAATTTTAAAAATATTGGATCTATATATATCTGAAATAAAAGACCCGCTAGAAGTTGCAACCCAGTATTGGCGTGAGTCTATGAGATAACCGCTAGTAGCTACTAGGATTTGAACACCCGCAATATAAATTCCTGACTTAATAAAATCAATTCTTTTACGGATACGACTTCCGTACATAGCAGCGACGACAGTAGTAGAAAATGCTATGATAAAGGAAGTTGCATTGTTTTGAGAGGAAAGAAATATAAAAAAAGAAAGATAAAATCCAAGGGCAATGGATAACTGCTCATCGAAAATAAATGCTATCAACATACAAATCATTGCGATTGGAATAAATATTCCGAAATAGTAAACAGATTCGAAATTATTATCCGGGTGATAGAAAAATTTCGAAACTACAAATGTATAGAGAGTTAAAATCCAAATCGTAGAAAATAAAATTACATTGCTGGAAACATCATTGAGTCTTTTGGGATCATACTTGATAAGGAATACAATGATTATGCTCACTAAAATAATTTGCACGATGAGTATGGAAAGAATAGAATTTATATTAGCACGAGAATTATGCTCATTTAAAAGCTCAAGCTTTGCTCTAATTTCGGGTGTTACCAATTCTCCTTTTTTAACAATCACTTCATTCTTTGTGATTTTGCTTTTTACGATACTTACTTTACCAACTTCTTTTTGTTTTTCTTGTTCGGTTTCTTCGGGTTTATAGACACAGGCAGGAAAGGAATAAATGTAAGTGGAAAGAATCATTCGCTTGGTAATGGTAAGAGTATTCGCGTCAATTCCTGAAAGCTTTTCATCTAAAAGTTTAGATAGTTGCTCTTGGACTTTTTTGTTTTGGTAAATAGCGGTTCTTGGAAAAACATGCAATGAATCTAGGGTAGATGTATTTTCTTTAGCACCTTTATTTATTACATGCACACCCGAGCCGAGTGAATTTAAAACGTCAGGCGATATATCTTTCATGATACAATAAGAAGAGAAAACTAAATTGGTTCCTTTTTGAACAAGCTCTCTGAGTTTTTCTTTTTTGGGATATTGCAATAGGAATTCTAAGTCTTCGCGTGATCTAAATTTCCAGCGGATGTTTTTGTAAACTAGAAAGCCGATATTTTTATTATTGGTTCCATCGGATGCAATGACTTTTAGATTTTCAAAATCCTCGTCAATGTAATTTTGAATTAGATTGATTAATACGGAGTAATCTCTCTCAAAGATTAGAGATGCCGATTTATAAGCCTCGGCGCGTTTTAATTTTGTTTTGTCTAAGTCATCATAGATGATTTCTTTATTGGAGATAATTGTCTCGGGAGAAACATTTCCCAC
>JANMOF010000504.1:0-18809 GCA_031368925.1 Leptospiraceae bacterium | reverse complement strand
ATGATAAATACTACATCCAGAGGAGTTTCATTTTCTTTCGTTTGGGTTATCTCTAAAATAATTTCTTTATTGCGAGAGCCCTGTCTGTCAAGTAGCAACTCCGTCTTAGCCTTATCTTTGGATATAGCTACATTAAAAGTGAATATGTCAGGATAAAGCGAAGGAAAAAAAAGAAAAGAACCATCTGCATAAGTTTTTCCAGTGGCTAATTCTTTGTTATTCGCAAGAATTACTATGTCTGCGTTAGGAATTGATCTTCCATTTTTATCTTTAACAGTTAAAATAATTCTTTCACGGATATTTAAGTCGAGGTGAGCTGCAGTGGTTTTGAATTTTTCTAAAAAATTTACAAATAAGTTAAATTGCTTATTATCATCCGCGAAACCTGCTTTTAGTCCTGATTCTGATTTTTCAGGTTTATTACTTGGACTAGGCTTTCGATCATCTTCAGTAATAGATTCTCCGTCAGAAACTCCGGATCCCCCTTTTATTTCTTCTTTGTCTTTTTTCTTATCTGCTGCGGATGGCTTTGTAGGAGATTTGGAAGGCTCCTTTCTTTTTTCATCAGACATGGTAGTCTCTGAATTGTGAGGGGGAGAAACAGGAGAAGTTTCTTTTTTATCTGAGCTAGAACAATAGAAATTATGCAGCGCACATAGAACTAATATAGTAAAATTCAAAATCCAAATTGGTTTATTCTGTTTTCTTAAAATAAAGTTTTTCTGTGTAATCATAATAATTCCGATATTTAGAAGAGTTAAATGATTAATACAATGAATATATTAAATATCAACAGTTTTTCAAACGAAAAAGTAAAATATGTTACAAAATTCAAAGAGAAGCGTTTTAGAGACAGGGAAAGAAAATTTGTAATAGAAGGGTTTCGAGAATTAACCAAAGCATATATGTCTGGTAAAATAAAATTTGAGACGCTTTATATTTCACCGGAATGTTTTCTTGGAGTCAATGAAGAAGAATTAGTTAGAAAAATCAATGCTAAAACAATTGAACTTCCAAGAAAAATCTTCGAAAAAATTTCTTATCGTGATAGACCTGATGGACTTCTTGCAGTGGCAGAAACTCCTGATTTTGGATTTGATTATGAAGGTGATAAGAAAGGAAGTTTATTTTTAATCATTGAAGGAGTGGAAAAACCTGGTAATCTAGGAACGATTCTTAGAACAGCAGACGGTGCTGGTGTTGCAGCAGTTTTTGTAACAGACGCTAGAATTGATTTATTTAATCCAAACGTAATTCGTGCAAGTACCGGAACTTTGTTTACATTACCAACCTACATTGCCGAAATTGAAAAACTAATCGAATACTTTAAGCGTTATAAAATACAGGTAATCGCTCTTAGCCCCGAGGGTAATAAGAATTACCTGGAACCAAACTATAAATCCAGAACTGCGTTACTTTTCGGTAACGAGCAATACGGATTATCCCCTTATGCAAAGGAAAATTCTGATACTCTTGTTTCAATTCCTATGCAGGGTGAATCTGATTCCTTGAACCTGGCAATGTCATGTGGGATCATGGTCTACGAAGTTCTCCGCCAAAAAATGCAAAGGAAATAACCTCTCCCTAATTTTATAGTATTTCAGGTATATTACAGTAATAACCCCATCTCCTTAAGGAGATGGGGTTATTACTGTAATGCGCTATAACTTCTACAATATTGGGGTGAGGTAAAGGTATAAGAATGAATATAGCATACTATATTAGTGGTCATGGGTTTGGGCATATTAGCCGCTCTTTTGAAGTCATCAAGTATTTATGTGAAAATGCGCCGATAAGTAAGCTATTTGTAAATACTACACGAAAGGATTTCATTAAAGATAAAACGGAAAATTTGATTTTTAGAGAAGTAAGTCTGGACGTTGGAATGGTGCAGCTAAGTTCAATTAGCTTAAACGTTGAAAAAACACTCGAAGCCATTTTTGAATTCGAAAAGATTAAAGCTACACTTATCGAATCCGAAATAGATTTTTTGAAGAAAGAAAAGATTGATTGTATTATCTCGGATAGCTCCTCACTTCCTTTTTTACTTGCGGAAAAATTAAATTTACCTTCTTACTTCATTGGAAATTTTACCTGGGATTTTATTTATGACAATTATTCTAAAGATCATCCTTACTTTAAAGATTATTCGAATGTGCTAAGAAAAGAATATTCTCATTGTAAACTCGGGTTAATTCTTCCCTTTCATTGCCCGATGAATTCAATACCCAAAAGAGTAGACGTTGGAATTATTGGTAGGAGAAGTTCAAAAGCTCGTAGAGAAATTCGAGACTCACTTGGCTTCGCAGATAAGAATAGATATTTTCTATTTTCCTTTGGTGCTTATGGCATTCCTGATACTCTAGGATTTAGAAATCTAAAAGAAAACGAATGGATTGTTGTTTCGGGGTACGAAGGATTAGTCGGAGATAAAGTCATAGATGTAAAAAATATTCACTATCCAGATTTATTAAAAGCTTGCGACTATGTTTTAACAAAGCCAGGTTATGGAATTCTTTCTGAGAGTTATTTGGCAAATACGCCCGTTATTTATACAGATCGGGGAGATTTTGCGGAATACCAGTATCTAGTCGAAGCTTTAAATCGCTATCACCTTGCTGCATTTTTATCTCAAAAAGATCTTTTAAATTTTCAATTAGAAAAGGGTATTTTGCAAATAGAACAGCAACGAAACCAGAAGAAAATTCCTGTTTTGCAAGATGGTCGAAGGGAAATTTTAGAGCAAATTTTTTAGTATATTGCCTTTATTTCACTTTTCATACGGGTGTATATGGTAAATTATGACTTTATAAGAACTTATGAAATAAGATTCTTTACTTAAATATATTTATGGAGACAAGTATGTTAAAAAAATTAGGGATACTTATTCTTATCACTTCATTTTTAGCTGTAGCTAATGTTTTTGCTCAAGAAGAGGAAAGCGATACAACTGAGCCAAAAGAAGAAATGACTGACACAAAAGATGCTAAAGACGCCAAAGACGCTAAAGAAGTAAAGCCTTCTAAAACCGAAAAAGGCGACAAGAAAGCTGCCAAGAAAGGTGGAAAAAAGGGTGGAAAGAAAGGCGGCAAGAAAGGTGGAAAGAAAGGTGGAAAGAAGGGCGGCAAAAAAGATGCTCCTAAAGCAGAAACCAAAACAGAAACACCTGAACCAGAAGAAACAAAATAAGAGTCGTTTTTAGATAAGATTCTTTCCCAAAGGGATAGTGAATTCACTATCCCTTTTTTATTATCTCGAGTTATTTATTAATTTCAACAATCTTGAATTTTTTGAATGTCTTTAGCCCTTTTCTTAAATCCTTCTTTTTACCTACAATAATTATATTTGTTTTATCCGGCGAAATATATTTATTAGCCGCAAGTAGAACATCTTCTTTAGAAACTCTTTGAATTTTCTCTAAGTATTTTTCAAAATAATCCTCTGGCAATTTATAAATGGAAGTTTTAATTCCAAAGAGTGCAATCGTTGAAGGGTTTTCAAGAGAAAGAGAAAATTGTCCAGTAAGGTAGTTTTTTACTAATTGCAATTCTTCTGATCTGACTTTTTCTGTACGGATTCGATTTATTTCAAATAGAATTGCTTGTATTGATTTTTGAGTTAAGGATGATTCTGTGCTCAAATCAATTGAAAAATTACCAATCCATCTGTCGGGGCGTAATGAGGAATAGACTCCGTAAGTGAACCCATTTTTTTCTCGCAAGTTTTGGTAAAGTCTAAAAGTACCTCCCCCTAATAATGTATTCATTACTACAGCACTATATAAATCATTATCTCCTGATTTAAGGTTTATATTATTTGTTACTCTGATCACAGATTGAACAGAGTCAGGTCTATCCGTAAGGTAAATCCTTGTTTTTCTCTGCCTCAAAAGCTTTGGTGATTTAAATCGTAGAACTTCTCCAGGTTGCCAATTACTAAAATGTGTTTCTACTAATAATTTAGCATCGTCTAGTGCAATGTCACCAGTGATAGCAAGATGTGAAATATTAGGTTTAAAATATATTTTATGATATCTGCTACAATCTTGAATTGTAATTTTTCTCACAGTTTTCTCAGTGGGAATTTCACTGTAAGGGTGTGAGTTTGGATAAAGTATAGATTTTGCTAGATTGCTTACCAGTGAATTAGGATTTTGTTTTTCTGATTGGATTTCAGAGAGCATTTCCTCCTTTACTTTTGCAAGCTCTGCCTCATCAAACTTAGGTGATTTTATTGTATCACTAAAAATCTCAAGACTTTGGCTTGCATATTTTTTAAGAGAACTCGCATAAATTAAATTATCCTCAATACTAAAATCGGTTCCCATAAAATCTAGCTCTTCATCAAGCTTTGCCTTATCTCTGTTACCCGCGCCTTGTTTCATTAGCCTTGTGGTAATTTCACCCAGACCAGATTTATTCTTTTCTAAAGACGGGAGATAATCTAAGTACAAAAAATACGAAATAGTTGGAAGTTTGTGATCTTCCATCAAATAAACTTTAAGCCCATTTTTTAAAGAAAAAGTTTGATATTTGGGTAACTTAATAGCTTTAAGAGATGTAGGCTTTGGGGGTAGATTAATATTCTCCTCATCTGCAGATATGAAAATAGGAATAACAAAAAGAAGACAAATCGTAACGCAGTTTAAAAAGTTAAAGAATAATATTTTAAAAGGTTTTTTATACATAATTATTTTTTCTTAGGGGGAAGATAATTCAGGATGATTTTTTTATCTAAAGTAAAATATTTTTTAGCAACTCTTTGAATATCTTCCTTTGTGATAGCCAATATTTTTTCATACTCGGTATTTATGACTGATGCATTGCCATAGAATGTTTCATACTCGGCAAGATTTTGGGCAATGCCGGATAAGCTAGAGTTTGAATCAAAAATAATTCTTTGCACACGATTCTTCACTTTTTCTAATTCTCTATCAGTAACAAAATCTGTTTGAATACGAAGTAATTCTTCATTCAAATTAGTTGGTAGTTTTTTATAGCTATCCTCCGATTTTGCAAAACAGGTAATAGAATATAGCCCATAATCTTCCATTGCATGGTAGGTGGATTCTAAGTTTATAATTAGATCATTTTTTATTTTTAAGCTTTGATTTAAACGAGAACTTTCTCCTCCTGATAAAATTAAGTCTATGAAGATTAACGGATAATAGTCATTTGTCCCTAATGCTGGAGTTAGGAATGCATACGAAAGAGCAGGAAATTCTACATTATAATAAACTGTCTTAGAAATATCCTTCTGAATTGGAATTTCAATTACTCTTTCCCTTACGATTGTCTTTTCAGACTTAGGAATTCGATTAAAATATTTTTCGATTAACTTTTTTGTTTCCCTAATTTTAATATCTCCTGCAACAACGAGTACTCCATTATCTGGAACATAGAACTTTTTATAAAATTCTTCGAACTCACTAAGAGTCGCTTTATCGATGTATTGATTCGAACCAATAGGAAGCCAGCGATAGGGATGCTTTTGAAATGACATTGCGTATAAAATCTCTGTTAAATTCCCGTACGGTTGATTGTCTAATCTTTCGCGTCTTTCTTCTTTAACAACTTTTCTTTGTGTTTCAACCCCATTACTATCAATTTTTAATTGTAAGAGTCGCTCTGATTCCATCCATAAAATAAGTGGAAGTTGATTAGAGGGGAGGGCGGCATCATAATAAGTATAATCGAACGTAGTATGCGCGTTAGACTCTCCTCCAGCATTTAAAATCAATTTATCGAACTCGCCACGCTTTATATTTTTTGTTCCCTCAAACATGAGATGCTCAAAAAAATGAGCAAATCCTGTCCTACTTGGATCTTCATCTTTGGAACCTACATGATACATTACGCCAATTGATACAATAGGTTTTCTTGTGTCTTTATGGAGAATAACTGTTAGCCCGTTTTCTAATTTGTATCTTACAAATTTTATTTTTTGTTTTTCAATAGACTGAATTTGGCTAAAAGCAAACAAGAAAATAAAAAACAAAAAAAGAGGTTTTATTTTTATCATTGTATTTCAATTTTACTAAGATTGGTTGGATTTTAAGATATTATAAATGTCAGGAAAATTTTTTTCCAAAGCAGAAATCATTTTATTACGATTAACTTTATCTGTCGAGTTTAGAATTTTTACAATCGAATCAAAGCCAGGTACATTGGCATATGTATCTTGAACTAGGGAAGATACATTTTTTTCTAGAACTCTTGCAACTTCTCTTGCAATCTCAATGTTTGCTTTTTGACTGATTGCAATTTTGGCAACTACATCCATCTGTATTTTTTCATTTAAGAGTGGTAAAATAGAAGCCGATTTTTCAGAATTCAGAAACGATAATATCATAGCAACCATCTGGGTATCTTCGCCTTGAATCATTCCTGCGATAGCACTTGATTCAAATTTTTCCAAAAATTCGAATGGATTTAAATTCGTATGAGTATTTATGAGTGTATTTTCTGATTTGAGTAATTCCTCTTCATTGTTTAAATCAATTAAGCCAGAGCTATGTCTTTGTGAATAACCTATATTATTCACAAAGCGCACGCCAAATTTTCCATTTTCAAGTGCAATAATCTCTCCAGGAAATACTAAATCATAACCAACAACAATTTGTACTGGTTCAAAAATAGATTTATCTAGTTCAATAATCGAGCCTTTACTCATGCTGAGTAAATCTTTTATTGTAAGTTTTAACTTGCTTAAAATAACTCTTATGTCCGCCATCGGAATTTTAGTATGACTTTGAATCTCTTCACTATGTAGAATATCTATATTTTTATTACCTGATTCATTTGCGTTACCAATATCTTCAATCCAAATACCAAACTTTTCGTTAGTAACAACTACTGTAGTTTTTGCAAAGATTACATTTTCTATCACTAGATAAACTGGCTCAGTCATATCTTTATTTAATTCGATTACACTTCCGGGTTTAATATCGATTAGCTGGTCAAGAGGTAACTTAGACTTGCCGATTTCAATATCTGCTTCGAGTTCTACTTGCATTAACTCTAAATTTGCAAGATGAAGTTCATACTTAGGAGGAATTACATTGTCAGTAAGATCAAATAAGAGAAACTTCTCATGCTCTTTTTTTAAAGTAATTTCCTGCAAAGACCTATTTGAAAAAATTAATGAACCTCTTTTTCCGACAAATTTTCCAAGGCTAGCATTTTCTTGAATTCTATCTTTAAATGCTTTATAATCAAAAATCTCATCTTCGAAACGAATGTTCACAGGAAAAGGAATAGATGAAATAAGTGAGTATAGTTTTTCTTTTCGCTCTTTCTCTGCTTCATTTAGTTTATAACGTCTATCAATTATTTCATTTGAAAGGGAAACAAAAATTTTAACTAAATTTGTTTCAATATCAACTTTATCAGTTCTCTCTTTAATTGGAGTAAGCAAAAATGCTTTTTCTTCTTTGGATAAATTTTTGTGAATAAAATTTGAAATTTCATCTGATTCATTTTCACTCAAGTAGGTTTCCCGATTCTTCATAAAGCGGTTTAATTTTGATTCTATAGAATGAATAATTCTATGATGACTCTTTAAATTGCGCTTAACGTTTGGATTTAGTTGCACGATATAATTTAAAATATTCTTTGCGTTATATACAGAGAACAAAAAATGAAACTGGAACACTTCACTTGCAGCAATAATTTCTAGTTCAATTCTAAAATAATTTGAGCCCTCTGGTAAAATCAATTGGTCAGACTTTGTTACAAGTGCTTGATACATTTCAGACGATTTTACTTCACCTATTTTAAGAGTGAGTGCCTCCATAAATGAGCAGACTACTGAATAGAGCCAATCATTGATATTTTTTAGATGATTCATTTTTGGTGATTCTGTTTTATCAAGTGCTTTTACAATCTTAACTGTTGTATCGTTTGAGAGGAGTATAGAATATATCCCCTGAATTCTACCAAGAAAATTTCCATAAAAACACTGCATCCCTGGTTTGAATTGCTTGCGTATTTTTTTTGCGGGAACAATTTCGAATCCTATTTTTTTACTGAGTTCAATTTCTGAATTTTTTTTCGATTTGATGACATCGGATAGAATTGCAGTTAAAACTTCTTTAAAGAGATTTTTTTCGGAAGCTGATAATTTATCTGTCATACGCTTGGATAAGTTTTTAAAATTATCCATTTTTAGATTTTCTAGTATTTCAATTGATGCTTCACGCATCCAATAATCATTGTTTAAAACAGAAAATGGATCAGCATGAATTTTATCAAAGAGTGGCAGCTCTTCTTTTTTTGATGTAGCTTCTAGAAGTGCATCAATGTCTTTTTTCGATAAGGAATCTTCTGACATTAAATTGCCTCAGCTGATCTGACAAAATTTTTAAAAATAGTTTTAAAAAAATGATTGGACCTAGCATCAGAGGTTAAATGAATATTAACCTCATGGAAAATGTCTTCATTCTCACCATTTGGTTGAATGAAGACCGTTCCCGCTTGAAATTCTGAATATGTCCTAATTAAGCAGGCATCCAAAATTTTTTTCTTTCTTTCATTTTGAGAAATATCTTTATTAGCCTCATCAAGAGAATCGAGATTCTTATTCGAAAATTTATGAATCACGGGTTCTAAACTGGAGTAGGGAATGCAGATATTCATGGAGTGCTCCACTTCTTTTACTTTTACATCAATACAAACCTGTAAAATTATTTCACTAGAATGAAGTTTTTGCTTAAAAAAAGAATTAGTTTCAATTTTATCTAAACTGGGTTTAATTTGAATGATAGATTTAAATGCTTCTCTCATGAATGAAACTAAATTTTGCATAATATTTTGAATGATTGGTAGTTCTAAATTTGTTAATTCCCTAGACTTGCCTAAAAATTCTCCCTTACCACCAAGAAGTAAATCAATCATAGAAAAAGTAAGTGCTGGCTCAAATTCAAAAATAGTAAATCCTAAGAGCGGTTTTAAACTTACCATTCCAAGTATAGAATTTTCAGGAATTAATTTGGAAAATTCTTCGTAACTTAATTGATCTAGTGAAGAAATATGAAAAGATATTGGAATTTCATATTTTAAAGAGAGGGCTGGAGACGAAATACGAGTAAAGGTTTCAAAGATATGTTGGAAAGATTTTAGATGGTCTTTAGAAAATTTATCCGGTTTTTTAAAATCATAAGTGCGAATTTTTTTGGGCTCTATGACTTCCTCTTCAATCTTATCGGAAGTAGAACTAGAAATAGCGGTTAGTAACGCATCGAGTTCGTCATTGGTCAGTATTTCATCCATAAAATCCTCTAAAAGTAGAAGTATAAGAAACACGGATTTTTCATATAGTAAAAAAAAGGGAATTTTTAAAAAAAGAAAATTCCCTTTATAACTTGAAGAAATCTACTTTATCTTTCAGGGAATCGGCAACTTTAGATAGTTCCGAAGACTTAGAGGCGATTACCTGCGAGCTCTCTGTATTGGAGTGGGAAATTTCATTTATAAAGGTGATTGCTTTCACAATTTCATCAAAAGCGACTTTCTGCTCTTTAGTGATATGTTGGATTTCTTGTGCACGGCTCTTTACAATTTCAGTTTCTTTCTCTACTAAAAATTTTGTAGTAATTTGTTTTTGCATAAAATCAAAAATTGAATTCATTTTTTGTACGATAGCATCAACGCCTAAATTAATGCTATTTGTTTTTTTCATCATTACATTTACAGTATCAATTCCACTGAGAATTTGTTTATTATTTTTTTTAATTAAGGAATCAATATCTTTTACACTCGAAGCAGTCTGATCAGCAAGCCTCGAAATTTCTACGGCTACTACTGCGAATCCTTTGCCTGCATGTCCAGCACGTGCGGCTTCGATTGATGCATTAAGGGCAAGAAGATTTATTTTTTCTGAAATGGTATTTATAATTTCGATAATATTTTTCATATCTTTAGAACTCTCTACGATCTGATTCATGCTCAAACTCATTGAGCGTAATGCCTCTTCGCCTGACATTGCTTCTACAGAAATTGCTTTCGTATTCCCAAGCGTTTTTTGAATAACCAAATTCATTTCTTCAACAATCGTAGACAAGTCTTTCAGCTTACTAGATAACGCATTCAAATTATCGAATTGAATATCCGTATGATTGGCAACTTCATCAACACGCTCTGAAATTTGTTCAATAGACGCGGTGATCTCTTCTATTGTAGAGGCTTGGCTTTGTGCATTTGCAGAATAAGTCTTTGTTGTTTGTGACATTTCGTTTGAAGACGTTGCGATTAACAGTGAATTGGCTTTTACGGATTTCAAAATAGTAAGAAGTCTATCCGTAAACAAATTAAAGTTATGCGCTAGGTTACCGATTTCATCCTCTGACAAAACAGTAATTCGTTGGTTAATCTCTCCAGAGGAAATGGAGTTCAATGCAGAAACTAAAACTTTAATTGGATCAGTAATAGAATGCGTTCCATAATAGAATGTAACGAATACCAACACTATTGAAAAAATGCAAACTGCAATTGTTCCAATGGCTATTGTTCTCAAAGCTTTGGTCATCTTAGAGCGTGGGACTTCATAGACAACGCCCCAATCATTTATTTCAAGTGGGACATGGACAATATCTATTAGCCCTTGGCTGCTTTCATATTCCAGAACAGAAACCTTTGAGGAGTCAGATAAGATTGACTTTTCAATATCAATGCTTGTAAATTTTCCAATAGGCTCATTTAGATTTGCAACATCTGTTGTAATTTTTACTTTTCCATGATGATCGATTAGCCATACACGTGCATCATAATCGGGATCAGTCTCCATAAATTCTTTTGCTACCTGATTAAATCTAATAGATACACCAGCTACTCCAATAGGATTTTTTATATCACCCATAAGGACATTGATAAATACGTATGTATCATTTTTTACATCGGAGTTGATATTGATTTGCGTTTTCTTTTCTGTCTTTATGGCTTTATAAAACCAGGCATTATTTGAATTGGCTGCATCGAGATAAATACTTTTGTCCGAGTTATTTTTCCAATAATTTAAAGTAGATTTATCAGCCGCAAAGGCATACGTATATTCAGATGACGTAATAGAGCTATCCAATTTTTGTTTTACTAATTCACCCAACAGATAACTAGTTTCTGCCTCTTGAAACCAACGAAGAATAGTTGGATCGTTTGCAATCAAATTTGATGTTTCAATTGCGCGGGTAATACGCGAATTCACACGCTCTGCCTTAAGAGAAGCAATTTGGATTAGGTCTGTTGATTTTAACTTTTTAATAATAGATGATCTGGCAGTAAAATAACTAATTCCTCCAGTGAGAGAGATAGCAATGGTTAAAGCAAAAACTGCAAGTGTAATAAACTTAGTGCTGATTTTTTTAAATTGTACCACTTATTAACCACTACTTGTTTTTAAAATTATATCTATATAAATTACAACTAGAATTGTTTGTTTCTAGGACGAAACTTTCTTTTCTTATATTTGTATATCGGGTAAAAAACTAATTCGGGTTGAGAATAAAACTGTATTGCAATGAGATCATACTTGATAAATAGATTTTTGAGCATAATACTTCTCATTCTTAAAGATTGCTTTTGATATACCAATAAAAACGATTTGAGAATAAATTCCTTTAGCTTTTAAAACCCTTATTTTGACCAAACTTAAATCAAAGGCATTTATTGTAGGAATCCTAGGACATAAATTTTCGTTCAAAATATATTCTTATGAACTAAAATACCTTTTGAATCTATTAGGATGAATATTTTTGTTGTGGCTAATCTTTCTTCCGCTTAGAAATAATGATTGAACCCGAATGTAAATTAGCCGAATCTTATAACAATGAAACGTTTACTTATAATTATTCTTGTCTATGTATTGAGCTGGCAAAGTTTTGCAGATGACAAATCGCAACTCATTATGAAGGATTTTTTTGATACAGTTGTTAATTGGAGTACTTTGCAAATTTCACTCAATGTATCAGAAAAATTACCACGAGTTATTATTGATAATGATGATTCCGAATATGGTAAGGAAAATACTGCCTATAATATTTCTGAGGCACGAAACAAAAGTCTTTTGAAAGCCAAGGAGAAAATTAAGATTCATTTTGTCCGATCTATAGAATCATTGCGATTGAATGAAGACTTCACAATTCTAGAAAAAGTAAATAAGGACGAAAAATTTAGGGAACGATTTAACGAGTTTTTCCTCAACGAATCGAGTGAGATTAAAGTTAAATATATACAAGATGAAGTGCGAGTTGAATCTTTAACTAAATTAATGGGCTCCAAAGGTCTTCTGAATTATTTAGATATTGAATATGACAGGGAAAATTTTCCCGAATTTCCTTCGACTCCTGTTTCAGAGGACTATTCGGGGCTAATCATTGATGCCCGCCACCTAGAAGCTAATCCATCTTTGTTTCCAAAAATCTTGACAGATAAAGGATTAGAAATATATTCCTCAGGTCTCGTTAATAAAAACTTTGCTATAGACAATGGATTCGTAATTTACATGAGTGATCCTATAAAGGCTATGAAAAATACTCGTGTAGGAGAAAATCCTTATCTAGTAGTTGCAACGAATGCAATTGGTAAATATAAAACACAACTTACAATCCCATCGAAGGAAGCAATTAAAATTCTTGCTGGTAAAGAAACCAGAAAGAATCTGAAAAAATGTAAAGTAATTATTTTATTGCGTAAGCAACTTTCTTAAATACTTCTTCTGCTTTTTTAAATTCAGAATTAAAAAGATACGCAAATCCTAAGTCTTTTAATTCTGAATCAGTTAAAACTTCTTTCTTTTCAAATTCTGAAATTCGATTTATAGCAGATTTAAATTCTTGCTTCTTCTCGTCGTAACTAGGTAATTCACGTCTACCTGGAATTTTTCCAAATAAAAACTCTGCTTCTTTGTATTTTCCAAGTGCATTGAGTGAAAGGCCTGCCTTTAGATAAATATCATAATTTGTATCAAGTAGTTTATAAACTGACTTAAAATACTGAATTAGCTCGAGATGTTTTTTTAATTGAAAATAGCATTCAATTCTTTCTTTGATAAATTCATTTGGATTACTTCCTTGACGTTTTAACGACAAATCCATAATATTGAGGCAATCCTCATAAGCCTCTGACTCATAAGAGACTCTGACTGCGAAGTTAATGATGATTAGGCATAAGGGAGGATTATTTTTTTCTAGGTATTCTTTAATTTTTTGCAAAGCAAGTGACTTATTTCCGGAATAATAAGCTATATAAGCATTTGCTAATGGAGTAAACACAGATAAGCCAGTATTTGATAAGGTAGCAAAATCTGCACTAGATCGAAAACCTAACTCATATTTGGCTACAATTGCAAGGTGATTTAAAAGTGCACTTGAAGGATTATCGTTCACTGATTCCACTACTTCTTCAAAAGATCCGACTTCAAAACTTTCCCATGTCTCTCTCTCCAAATTATTTGTAGAATATTTAGCTGATTGTATCATTATAAAACCTTCCTATGTCCCTTTAAGATTCGGTCGGTTTAGTGATTTGTTTTATAGAGTTTTTTCATTTTATGGCAAATCAGAACCAAAAATATCGCAAAAAATTAACAATTTTACCTATAGGATGCGCTTCATTAGAGTAGAGACAGATTTAAAATCTGTCTCTACAATGAGAGAGTCTACTTACTAACTCTCTTCCTCAATGTCCCGTCTAGAACCTTCTTGCGAAGTCTTAGCGAAGCGGGGGTAACTTCGAGTAACTCATCATCGTCTAAGAATTCAATCGACTGTTCTAATGAAAGTTTACGTGGAGGGACTAGGCGAATTGCTTCATCCGTTCCACTTGCGCGAACGTTAGTCAGTTTTTTTCCTTTGCATGGATTTACTTCTAGATCATTTTCACGAGAATGCTCTCCAATAATCATTCCTGGATAAACAGAAACGACTGGGTCGATGAAGAGTGCACCGCGTTCTTGTATTTTCCAGAGAGAATAAGCAGTAGTATCCCCAGAGTCCATAGAAATGAGAGCACCATTCTTACGACCAGGAATCTCTCCTTTATAAGGACCGTATTTTAAGAAGCGAGAGGTAGATACGCCTTCTCCTCTAGTCTCTGAAATAAAGTATCCTCTAAATCCAATCATTCCACGAGTAGGAATAATGTATTCAATTCGAGTAATTCCAGAATCGTGCGCATCCATATGAGTCATTTCACCTTTACGTCGATTGAGTTCAGAAATAATCTGACCAGTAAATCTGTCTGGCATATCCATAACTAAGGTTTCAAACGGTTCTAATTTAGACCCATCTTCTGCTGTGCGATAAATTACTTCCGGTTTAGAAACTTGTAATTCATAACCTTCACGACGCATATTTTCAATTAAGATAGAAAGGTGTAATTCCCCTCTTCCTAAAATTTTAAAACGATCTTTATCATCTGTTTCTTCCAAGCGCATAGCCACGTTTACCTGCAACTCTCTATCTAGACGCTCGCGGATATTGCGGGTAGTCACGAGTTTCCCCTCTTTTCCAACGAAAGGAGAATTGTTTACCATGAAGAACATAGATACAGTTGGCTCATCTACCGAGATTGGAGGAAGTGGAAATGGCTGGTTCAAATCACAAACAGTATCTCCAATAAATAAATCTGTAATACCGGCTAACGCTACTATATCACCTGCTTCTGCAGATTCTATCTCATGGCGTTTTAAGCCTTCGAACCCATACAACTTAGAAATTTTATAATTTGCTTGCTTTGCATCTTTCATAGTTACAAGCGTAATATCTTGTCCTTTACGAATAGTTCCTTGGTAAATCTTTCCAATTGCAATACGACCAACGTATTCGCTATAATCAAGACTAGTCACTTGAAATTGAAGAGGAGCATTTACATCGCCTGTAGAAAGGGGAACATGTTTTAAAACCATATCTAAAAGTGGTTCTAGGTTTTTACCGGGAGCTTCTTCGATATGATTTACAGCCCAACCGAGTTTAGCAGAAGAAAATATAATTGGAAAATCCATTTGTTCATCTGTCGCGCCTAAATCATGGAATAAGTCAAATACCATATCGACGACTTTATTTGGTCTTGCTCCATCTCTATCTACTTTATTTACAACAAGAATTGGTCTATGTCCTAGTTGAAGTGCTTTACCAAGTACAAAACGTGTTTGGGGCATTGGTCCGTCAAACGCATCTACCAAAATCAATGAACAATTTGCCATATTTAATACACGTTCTACTTCTCCACCGAAGT
This sequence comes from Leptospiraceae bacterium, assembly GCA_031368925.1. Classification (GTDB taxonomy): domain Bacteria; phylum Spirochaetota; class Leptospiria; order Leptospirales; family Leptospiraceae; genus UBA2033. The sequence goes on along the minus strand of JANMOF010000504.1, from coordinate 3,585 downwards.
CAGAGTGACCTGGAGTGTCTACGATATTGATTCGAGTACCTTTATATTGAACTGCTGTATTTTTCGCTAAAATTGTGATTCCACGTTCTTGTTCTAAATCATTAGAGTCCATCATACGTTCGCGATTTTCTTTTGATGTGATTGCACCTGTCTCTTTTAAAATTCCATCCAGTAAAGTAGTCTTACCATGATCGACGTGTGCTATGATACAAATATTTCTTATTTCCATGACTACCATAAATTTCGAGATTAGTTTGCTGTCGATACATTTAGTCTTGACTCCTAGCTAGGAGGATAAATTATGGAATTTACTACTAATTAGAAATGGATAAAAATATGTACGCAGTTATTTCACTCAGTAACCAACAATTCAAAGTGCAGAAAGACCAAGTTTTTCTAGCGCAAAAATCTGATAAACCTGTCGGAACAGAATTTGACGCTCAAATTCTTTTAACAGCGCAAGAAAATAAAGTCAACATCGGCGCCCCTACTGTTAGCGGTGCTAAAGTTACTCTCAAAGTTTTAGAAGACGTGAGAGGAGAGAAAATTGACGGATTCAAATACAAAAGAAGAAAGAATTACCACAGACAATGGGGTCACAGACAAGACCTACAAAAGTTTCAAGTAACGAATCTTAGCTTTTGATAGTTATAGAAATTAAGAAAGATAAAAAAGGAAATTTTACAGGACTAATCAGTCAGGGACATGCACCAGATTCATTTGGAAAACAAGGAAATAATATTCTTTGTGCTGCAGTCTCTACTCTAGTCCAAACATTATATTTACATTTGAAGATTATGTCTAATGTTTCTCGTGAAACAATCCGAAAGGGATTTCTTGAATTAGAAGTTTCTGAGACAAACAAAGAGACGAATCTTACATTTGGAGTAATAATGACTGGAATACACAATTTATTTAAGCAGTACCCTGAAGAAATTCAGTTAGTAGAAAGTAATACTTAGGAGTTTAAAATGGCACATAAAAAAGGTGGCGGTTCATCTAAAAACGGAAGAGATTCACACGCACAACGACTTGGATTAAAAAAATCAGGTGGTCAATTGGTAAAAGCTGGTAACATCCTTATGAGACAAAGAGGAACCACTTTCAGGGCAGGTGTAAATGTAGGAGTTGGTCGTGACCATACCCTATTTGCACTCGTAGACGGAATTGTAACCTTCGGATACTTCGACAAGAAGAGAAAAAAGATTTCCATCGTTCCAAAAGCGGCTACTCTAGTGGCTTAAATTCCATGTCAATTGCAGCGAAAGGATTTCCAGTCTTGGCAATTCTTAGCTGCCTACTTTCTTTTTATCATTGCTTCAATCCATCTATTGATGGACCGGATGTAATTTCCATTTATTCAGCCGAAAAAAGATTTCGCAAAGTCTTAGCTTCTAAACTTGCAACTTATTCTGATACTGAAAGCGCGCTGATAATTGCAAATCCTAGACAGGGCGATAAAATTTATGGCTGTTTAAGGCGATCTTATTATCTCACATCAGCAGTAGATTACTGCGAAAAAGCGCTTACTGTAAATAATGGTAGAACCGCTGACGAAATTTTTAAACAACATGTTTTTATTCTAACTTTTGTTTGCGAATTAAAAAGAATTAACTTCTTTGGAAAAGAAAAACCACTTCAAGGAGAAATAGATTGGTGTAGTGCTTCCGGACAAGAAGCTCAGGATTTATAGACCAATAACATTTCCCCTTTTCAAACCTAGCGCTGCTCGACAAAAAATATACTCTTTGTAATATCGTAAATACTATGAGTTCACCAATCATCCTCGACGGAAAAAAACTTTCCGAAAAAATAAAATCCCAGATTCAAACTGAGATAGAAACACTAAAGCAAAAGCATTCCTTCACTCCAACATTAGCCACAATCCTAGTTGGAAGTGATCCTTCTTCTAAAGTCTATGTAAAAATGAAAATCAATTCCTGTGAAAAACTAGGAATGAAATCAAAGCTCATAGAACTTCCAAATACTACAACGACTGAAGAACTATTAAAAGTAATTGATGAGTTAAATTCCGACAAGAGTATAACAGGGATTTTACTCCAGCATCCAGTTCCAAAGCAGATTGATGAACGACGAGCATTTGATAGAATTGCGGAAAAGAAAGATGTAGATGGAGTCAATTCTCTCTCTTTCGGAAAGCTTTCTATGGGAGAAAAAAGTTTTAATCCCTGCACACCGTTTGGTATTATGCTTCTTTTGGAAGAATATAAAATTAATCTCAGCGGCAAACATGCAGTAGTCGTTGGACGTTCTGCCATTCTTGGTAAACCAATGGCGATGATGTTACTCGAAAAGGACGCGACCGTTACTATATGTCATTCCAAAACTAAAGATCTGTCTGAGATTTTAAAACAAGCAGATATCGTTGTAGGAGCCGTTGGTAAACCAGAATTCATAAAGGTTGATTGGCTTAAAGACGGAGTTGTTTTACTCGATGCAGGCTATAATGCAGGAAATGTAGGGGATATTGACCTAAAGAATGCAGCGGCTAAGTCGTCTTACTATACTCCTGTTCCAGGTGGAGTCGGACCCATGACTATCGCCGTTTTACTTCTACAAACTATGCAAGCCGCAAAAGATAGCTTTACGTAGAAATATATTTTAGAAAAGTGATATTAGCACTTTGCCACGGAGGCACTGAGTTTTTGATTCTTATTCTCCGTGCCTCCGTGACTCTGTGGCAAACAATTGAGCCTTTAATGTTAGAAGTAAAATTATACAATTCCTATACAAACAAAAAAGAAGTTTTTAAACCAGAAAACCCAAACGCAGTAAAAATTTATTCCTGCGGTCCAACAGTTTATAACTTCAACCATATCGGAAATTTCCGCTCCTATATATTCACTGACGTTCTTAGAAGATCCTTAAAACTTTTAGGATACCAACTCGATCAAACAATGAATATTACTGATATCGAAGATAAAATTATCAACGAGTCCATTAAACAGGGTGTAACCGTTGAAGAGTTTACAAAAAAATGGATTCAGTTTTTTTTCGAAGATTTAGAGACGCTTAGAATTGAAAAATTAGAACACTACCCTAAAGCTACCGACTCCGTTCCTGAAATGATGGACTTGATTGATAAATTGAAAGAACAAAACTTGATTTACGAAAAAGATGGTAGCGTTTACTACTCAATAGCCAAATTCAAAAATTACGGAAAGTTAAGTAAACTAGATGTAGATGGAATGATATCAGGCGTTAGAAATGAAGCAGATGAATATACAAAAGATGACCCGAGAGACTTTGCACTTTGGAAATCTCCTAAATTAGAGGGGGAAAAATTTTGGGAAACTAAATACGGAAAAGGAAGACCGGGCTGGCACTTGGAATGCTCTGCTATGATTCGCAAAATCTATTCATCTGGGGTTGACATTCACACCGGCGGCATAGACCTATTATTCCCTCATCACGAAAATGAAATTGCGCAGACTTGTGGAGCTTACCCACACGAACACTTTGTAAATCTCTGGATGCACTGCGAGCACTTACTTGTGGATAACCAGAAGATGTCTAAGAGTTTGGGAAATTTTTATACACTTCGAGATTTAATTGAGAAAGGTT
>JANMOF010000474.1:0-10488 GCA_031368925.1 Leptospiraceae bacterium | reverse complement strand
TTTTCGCTTACACATTTTTTGTAGCTAATGCTACTTATCTGTGTGGCACAATTTCAGCCGGATTGAGTGTCCACTTTCGTCCGGATTCACTGTCCATTTTAAAATGGATTCGGTGTCCAATATCACGCGGATTTTGCACCTCCATAGCCTTAGCCGCAGATGCATCACCAGTTACAATAATTCCTAATATAGATCTAGCACAGGCTTCTCCTGTTTTTTCAGGGCGAATTGCATTTTCAGTAGCACGCTCGTTCATATGGGTATCTACATAAAAAAAGCCTAGTGGAACTCCCCTTGTGAGAAATGTTAGCCCAGCACAATTGGTCAGCGATAGAATCGCGAGTAATAGAATTATTTTTTTCATTTTATCTCCTTGCTTTAGAAAATAAATGGAAGAAAAATAAAAGCAACTACTATTAGCTTTAGTGATTCTATTTGGCTATATGATTTTTATCAGTTCAGAGAAATTCGTTTTTTCAACTTGTTGAAAAATTAGACAGCATAGCGTCAGTTCGAGCAGGGTCGAAAACTACAAATATTAAATAGCTTGCAATTTTATGCTCAGCATATAAATTTCTATTAGCTAATATGACATTAGCTCGTTTAGGAGCGTTTTCTAATGGTAAATAAAATTCTTTTTTTTCTTTTAATACTTTTTATATTATCCTGTGCAAATAAAGATTCAGTTAAGAACGACAAGCCAGCAAAAGGCACAAGAGCTAGCGCTAGGGGTGAAGTTGAATTATCCCCCGCTCAGTTATCAAAAGGCTTAGTAGAAGGAATTTCATTTATTCCCTATCTCTCAAAGACTAAACTTCTTACAATCAATGATATATTGAATAAAGCCAAGATTAAAGTTTCTTTGGAAGTTGCCTACGAGTATGCTTATGATAAAAAACTAAAGGAAGCAAAGGCTGACGGGGATACCAGTCAAGTATTCAAGGACATGAAGGATGCTACCGATCACTTTCAGAAAATTTTAAAGCGATATGGATTAAAGAACTACAGCCAATACGTATTAACCGCTATTGATTCAGATAGCGAATATATTCTATATGCCACAGTTGAACGCAAAGTTAATTTTATTAAAGTCTTCGACAAAGAAAAAGGCATGAAGACACTTTCATTGAATCCTGATGATTCTAAATACTATGAGCCATATGAAAAGGATACTCTCGATAATTCACTTGATGCAGTTGTTGACTTTGGTGCTGTGCTAAAAAAAGATGCATTCACACAAAAGACTCAGTCTATTTTACTTACAATGGCTGCAAATTCCGTTCTAGAAAAAAAGAAATCTCCCAACTACTGGACAATCGAGAAGCGATGGCTTAAAGGTGAGACACAGGCAGTCATGGAAGAAAGGGAAGCTAGTATTGATAAACGAATTGGGGTTGAGTAGGGATTTTTTGCCATGGATTCGATAAACTCACCACAGGCGCCGGCACGGAGATGTGGAGAAAGCAAATGAAGAAGCTAACGTTAATTATCCTGATTTTGTTTTATGCACAGCTTGCATCTATTTTACTCTCCGAAGAGAAACCAAAAGAATGGAGTGAATACCAAGGGAAACTTTCTTGGAAAGGTGCGGATATTAAATGCGAAAGCATTGGCATGAGGCTCCCTACTATACAAGAATTAAAAGCAGCGTATAATACAAAGTTAACCAAAACTTGGGAAGAAAAAGGCGACTCTTATTGGACTTATTTTGAACATTCACGTGGTTTCGATGATGCTTATTGTTTTAATATAATTTATGGCGAATATAGTCTTAGTTATAAATCTGTTTATAAGCATGTGCGATGCGTTAGGTGAGACCTCCGATTTAAAATCTCGGAGGTGACAAATTACAGCTTGATTAAATCAAAGAATCAATACTCCGTGTCTCGGTGGCAAATCCCCCTAAGCCGCTTGGAAAATAGGCTCGTGTCTCTCATCCATATGTTTGAATTTGACTTTATCCCCAATGCCAACGCTTTGTAGATTTGCATCTTCGACGATGGTAAGAACTTTGAGTCCTTCTTCTAAATCTACAATTGCCAGCACATAAGGAGCCTTAGTCGCTAGATGTCCGAAGCCTACGTTTACTACCGTGTATGTGTAGATAGTTCCTTCGCCTTTGAATTCAATATCAGAGAGTGAGTCGCTTCCACAGCTAGGACATGCGAAAGATGGCTCTAGCATTAGAAAGTTACAGGAGTTACATTTTTTTCCTTTAAGTGTATTCATTATGAAAAATCCTTTTGCAAAATATGAATGGCTGCTACTGCACCCGGTCCGCCTAACACATGAGTGAGTGCCGTGCGTGCATTCTTGACTTGTCTATCCCCTGACTCTTCTCTTAATTGAAAAGTCATTTCGACTACTTGCCCCACTCCAGTCGCACCAACCGGATGACCTTTTGCTTTGAGTCCACCGGAAGTGTTTACTGGTAATTTGCCGCCAAGTCTTGTATGACCTTCCATTGTAAAAGGTCCACCTTTTCCTTTTTCTACAAATCCTAAATCTTCGATGTTGATGATTTCGGTAATCGTAAAACAGTCATGGCATTCTAGAACGTCAATGTCTTCGCGTTTGACATCTGCCATTTTAAAAGCTTCTTCTGCTGCTTTGACAGTTGCAGGAAAACTAACAGAATCTTTTTTCATGGATAATGTAAAGTAGTCGCCACCAACTGCGGAGCCTTTAATACTAACTGGTTTTTTAGAAATTGCCTTTGCTTTTTCGCGGGTGGTGATTACTACACAGGCAGCCGCGTCAGTAACTAAAGACATATCATGAAATCCAAGTGGAGTTGTTACCATTCTTGCATTCATAATATTTTTAAAAGAAACAATCTTTTGTTTGTGTGCATAAGGATTCTTACTCCCATGAAAGTAATTTTTCTCGGCAACCGTAGAAAGCATTTCTTTTGTAGTTCCAAACTCGTGCATATGACGCATAGCATTTAGCGCAAAGCCAGAAGGACCGGATACGCAGAATTTGCCTTCAAACTCAAAGTCCTGTCCCTTACTCACAATTTCCATTGTCTTTGTTGGATCTTGCGTATTCATTTTCTCTACACCAAGCACAAGCACAGTGTCAAACCGACCACTCGCCACAGCATGAAAGCCTTGATTTAAAGCTAGACCGCCTGACGCACAAGCACCTTCGAGTCTATACGAAGGAACATTACCGATTCCTAATATAGTAGAAACGTAAGACGCCATCGTGTTTTGGCTATTGAATTCGTTGCCTGCATAATTTCCAACAAAGACTGCTTGAATGTCTTTGCGGTCAATTCCAGAATCTCTAATCGCGCCGTTACCCGCTTCCGTCACCAGTTCGCGCAAATGTTTATCTGAATGATTTCCATGTTTCGTTTGAAACGCTCCAATGATTGATACTTCTCTCATAATTTCTCCTTTTCTTTACCACGGATGAACACAGATAAACACGGATGGTTTTAATGACCCTTCATCTTTTATCCGTGTCCATCTGTGTTCATCCGTGGTAATCTTCTAATTTTTACATTCCTATCGCGCCGCCGCCGTCTACGCGTAGGATTGTGCCTGTGATATACGATGAATCTTTTCCAAGAAAAAATCTGACTGCACCAGCAATGTCTTCCGGTGTAGCAGGTCGTTTCAATGGAACCATTTCTTTTAGTTTTTCTTGAATGTCTGCTGGAAGTGCGCCGGTCATATCGGTTTGCACATAACCGGGACAAACCGCATTTACTAAAACACCGCGTCCTGAAAATTCGCGAGCGGTTACTTTTGTTAATGCGATGACACCCGCTTTCGACGAAGAGTAATTAGCCTGTGCCGCTTGACCAACGAGCCCCGAGATGGAGGAAATATTCACGATTCGCCCCGACTCTGCTTTTAGAATTAATTTAGCAGAAGCTTTGGTCATTAAAAATACACCTTTCAAATTTACATCCATTACAAAATCAAAATCTTCTTCTGACATACGCATAAGTAAGTTGTCTTTTAATACTCCGGCATTATTTACTAGAAAATCCAATTTGCCAAATGTCTCTTTGGTCTTAGCCATAACGTTTTCACAGTCTGCGTATTTTGTAACGTTACACGCAATACCGATTGCTTTGACTCCGTATTTATCAGCTACTTCTTTTGCTGCGGCGTCACATTGGTCTTGTTTTAAGTCTACCATTACTAGACTTCCGCCTTCTTCTGCGATTCGATTGCAAATGGCGCGACCCAGTCCGCGTGGTGACGCTGTTCCAGTTACGATTGCTACTTTTTTTTCAAACTCTTTTGTCATCAATAAATCCTTTATTTTTAATGGGGGGGAAGTCTCCCCCTAGCTCCATCTGCTTGAGGCAGATTCCGCTACCCCCTCTCCTGGGGCATCTTCTCTATTAAACGCCCCAAACCCCAATTACATTATTTCGAATCAATTCAGATTTTGTAAAATAGAATTTTTGATTTTTATTTTGCTGAGTAGTTTTACTGCGAACTTTTTGCAATGGTTAAACCACGCGGATTATTTGTATTCAAATTCAGAGAGCCATTGCTTGCTAAACTTCCATTTGCCTGAATGGTAAATTTATTTATTTTTCCGTTACTCGCTCCTACATCTTCTGTAGCATACACATATTTTCCTGATGGGTCAACGATTACTGTTCTACACAGGTTACTCGCTATTGTTCCGATTGAAGTCAATGTCCCATCCGTTTGGTTGATTTGATAAGAGTTAATTTGACTATTAGATATACTGCAGGCATATAGGAATTTTCCTAAAGGATCAACTGCTACACTTTCCATAATGATGGGACCATAGAAAGTTTCCCCAGACAATGCTCCTGTTAATTGATTGATAGAAAATCTGGAGATACTATTGGTCGGAGAGTTATTTGCGGTATATAAGTATAAACCGTTGGGATGAATCGTAATTCCTAATGGGTTCGCACTCATCGCAAAAGGAGAACCTGAAATTTGATTCAAGTTTCCCGTGCTTGCGTCAATTGTAAATGCGGATACTTGTGAACTGCCGCTTCCTGTTACATATAAGAACGGAAGAGATGGATGGGCTACGATTGTGTATGGAGTTGTTACCCCGGTAGCAACGGCAGATCCAAGATTTACTATGGCGCCTGACGTAGGGTCTATAAAAAAACGAGAAATTGTATTAGCAGTTTGATTTAAGACAAATAGTAAGTTGCCCGTATATGCAATTGTAGCACTTCTTGCCCCGTTACCCGCGTTATCAGAACTGGTATTTGTTAATGTGCCGGTTGACGGGTTTACACCGACAGAGTTTACTGCTAAAATATTCTCGTTTATGACATATGCGTATTTTCCGTTCGGGTTTGCAATTAAGCTGCCGGGTTGGTTTCCAATATTTAATGAAACAGGATTTATTAAGGAACCATCTGACAAATTTATTTCCAAACCACTTATACTATTGCTACCATGATTCCCTGCATAGATAAAATATTTATAAATATAGAAAGCGCTTTTTGAAGTAGCTGTCCCGTAGCGGTTAGTTATAGTTAGCTGACTACTTGCAGCACCTGCTGGAACAATAAAACTAAGACTGGAACTAGTCGCACTGCTCGCGAATGTCTTTGTTCCATTTGCAAATTGGATTGTATTTGCGCCTGGGTCAGTGTCGAAGTTAATTCCGATTAGGCTCGCTGTTTCTCCTACTGCAGCTCCTGTAGAATTAAATTTTTGAATGATTGGTGCTGAGTATGGTGTTCCATCATTGCCCGTGCAAACCTGTGCAGACTCCGTTGTTGTATAAGTTTCTGTTGTGACAGTTGAGCCTGAGGTGCTAATTTTTTTTATGAGAAAAAAACTTTTATCAAAGAACAATTCTATGATTTGATCTGGAATCAGTGTAGAAAAATAAACACAGATTAAATTTGTAGTAGGAATCATCTTAGAAAAAGAAATAGTTTGCTTAAAAGATAAATTTATATCATCGTAGGAATTTGTAAATGGAACCTGGCAAACTCCGCCGGACAAGTTGACAGTTCCTTTGGTATGTCGATTTTTTGTATCATATTCTGAGATACTAACCGTTGTTCCGTCGGACTGGATAATACCTGTTAGCCTAAAGTTTGAATCGTATTGAAAAAATTTATTGGATGTAATATCTTTATTTAATTGCGAATAACGAACCGTAGACAATCCAAAACTAGTAGTTCTCTGGATAAATTCATCGGTTGAGTTAAAATATTCTGTTTTAGTGGTTACTGATGTGCTATCCTCTGAGATGGCAGTTGTATACACACACTCCATGGAAATAGAATCTGGCTTATAATTGCAGGTATAGGAATTACTGGTTCCAGCAGAGGATGTATAATTTACAGTTTTAGCATAGGTAAGGCACTGGACTGGTTTGGGTTTTAATTTAGAAAGGTAAGCAAAAAAACTAATATTCGCAATACTTTTTCCCGGAATTGTGCAAAAATTGAAAGCAGCTAAGAAAATTAGACACTTGATTTTATTTAACATTGCCATCCTACCTTACAATAGATTAACAAGTATTCAAGGCTTTTTTTACATATACCCCTGCCATTCATAGGCAAAAATTCCAATCCATTCTTTGATGGAAAGCGTAGTTGTATCGAGCGCACCAGTGGAAGGGACAAAAGTCTCCCAGTTCATTCCCGTTTTGAGAGAGCGATAGTCTGTTGGAAAAGGAATTACTTCCATTCCTAATTTTCGAAAAATGGTAACCGAGCGCTTCATATGAAAAGCAGAGGTAACTAGTATTATCCGGTTTAATTTTTTCTCTTCCAAAATTTTCTTTGAATAAAGTCCATTCTCAAATGTATTTCTGGATTCGGATTCCAGTAAGATTTTTTCCTCCGGAATTCCAAAGCTGACTAAAAATTGCTTTGCGAAACTAGCTTCTTTACTTTCCTGCTCGAATACAATTCCTGAACCACCAGTGAATAATACATATTTTCCCTTACCCGCTTTAAACAAAAGGATACTATCGGTTAGTCTATCTGCAGATCCAGTTAATTCAACTCTTTCCGGGAATTGGCTCACAGTATTAATCATACCGCCTAGCACAACAATAGCATCTGCTTGTTCTAGCTTTTCAATTTGTACCGGTGGAAATTCTTTTTCAAGACTTGAAACCAAAGATTGGCAAACTGGGAAGCTAGAAGCTAACCAGAGTAAGCCGACAGGAAGAAATGCTAAAACTTTGTTTTTGAATCCTTTTATTTTAAAGGAAATAAGAAATAGTGAGAGTAGAATACAAAATGGGAGTGGGAATAAAAAAATGGTTAGGAATTTTGATAAATAAAAAAAGACAGTCATTCAGTAATTAGCTCCTGTATCTTATTCAATGTAAATTCCGTTTTCTCGAATGGGAAAAAATGTGTCCCGTCAGGAATGATTGTTACTGTTGAATTAGAATTACCCGCCGCAATAATTTTAGCACGATAAGGGGAGCATACTTCAAATTTCTTAGGAATAATGATATGTGTTTCTAGTTTATTTTTTCCATAATCTCTAAAGCTTTTTAGGGAAGGAGTGCTAAAATACTTTGCTTCGATTCTTGGATCACAAATGAGTTCTACTTCTTCGCCTGATTTTCTAAAGCACGAATGCAGGTAATCCTCGTATACCCGTTCGTCCCAATTTGAAAAAGCAGAGAATTTTCGAAATACTTTTCGCACTTGCTCGATGCTCTTAAAATTTCTTCTTCTTTTGGTTGCATTTTTTGCGATTGGAATTCCAAACAAAGTCCCATAAGCTAGAATAGATATGCTTAAAAAAGTAGGATCGAGTAAAATTAATTTTTTAAATAAACTCGGTTTTCGTTTAGAAGCACGTAATACGCTTGACCCACCCATTGAATGACCAATGGAAATAATATTTTTTAAATTCTCATGCTCGATAAGACCTAAGATTTGATCTCTTAAAAAATCCCAACTGGTAAAGTCATAGTAAGCCTCTGATTGTCCATGCCCTGCAAAGTCGAGTGCGATTACTCTATATTTGTCTCTAAATGCTTCTATTAAATAAGAATAGCATTCAGCACTATAACCGTTTGCGTGGGTAATCAGAATTACATGCTCTGAGTTTGTCTCCGTATCTAAATAGGAAAGTTTTAGATTTTGAAAGGTAAAGTATTTACGTTGGGCAATATTTTTTAGCATGAACTTCTTCCTTTTGAACTTACTTTTATTTATTTAATTTTTGTTTCACGAAAGAATAAATTTCTCTTGTGAACTCTAAATAACGAAAAGCTTCCTCTTCCTTTGGATCATTTTCAATGTCGTCATATCTTACTGACATTCCGATATCGTCTGTTGGCAATGAAATGTAATCGTATCAGTAAATTCAGGCTTATTTTTAAAGATTAATTCGGCTGAACCGAGATCATGTGATGCCTTTAATAAGAAATTATCAACTATATTAGTTTTCAAATTTCGATGCCGTCTTGAAAAATTTCATAATATAGAGTGTTGATTTCTGTTTTATAATATTCAAATTCTTCGGAATTTCTGACTAGAATATCGAACGGAGTATTCGGGATTTCACTATGAGCGGTTAATACTATTATTCTTCGGTATTTTTTAAATAAATCAAATTCTTTTATATTAGAAAGTAAAACTAAGAAATCATAATCACTATCTGGATTTGAATTACCTTTGGCTCTGCTGCCAAATAAAAAAATTCGGCTAACAGGAATATCCAAATGAGTAATTACTTTTTTAAACCTAAAGATTGTCTCATCATTTTGAAGTAGTTTTTGATTATTCATCTATTTGCCTGCGATTAATAGATATTAACCTTAACTAAAAATTATGTTTTGTTCTGACTTTGATGATTTCACTATTGACCCTTTTCCATAAAGCTTCTTTGTCCGGGTGGAAGGTTGCGTAGACACCTTTCTTAATTAAATCAATTAATTCTTCAATGGAAAAATTTAAAAAGCGGTAGAGTTTAAAATATTCATAGGTGAGGTTAACGTCGAATATCTCCGGGTCATCTGTATTGATGCAAACATAAACACCCCTGTCATAGTATTCTCGGACTGGATGATTTTCTTCTTTCTTAACGTATTTGCCTGTGAATACATTACTTGTCAGACAAATTTCTATCGGAATTTGTGACTCTTTTAGAAAATCCACCAAATCAGAATCTTGAATTGCCGATGTGCCATGCCCGATTCTTTCGACTTTTAAATAATTGATGGAATCCCAAATCGACCAGGGTCCATCATCTTCCCCAGCGTGGATAACGGTATGTAACCCTGCTTCTCTTGCTTTTTGAAATACTTCTTCATAGTCTTTAGCGGGACCCATTAGCTCTGCTCCACCAAGACCTATTCCCAGGACTTCCGGATACTTTAGATTTAACACTCGGTTTAAATTATTCATAGCGTTTTCTGCTCCGAATGTGCGAGATACGTCAATGAGTAGTCTAATTTCGAGTCCTTCTGCTTCCCTGATTTCACGGATGCGCTTAATCATGACTTCGATCATCTTATCAAAGTCAATACCATTTTGGATGAACTTGGTTGGTGCTACGAATACTTCAGTGTAAATGATATTATCCGCTCTCATGTATTCTGCGAGACTATCGATCATGAATGAAAAATCTTCGTGTGATTTGACAGCACTCTGGATAAATAGGAATAATTGTATAAATCCATTTAGATCATGGAACATGAACTTTTTATCAAATTCCTCTTCTGTAATCTCGACTCCATTTTTCTTAAACATTTCTTTTAGAGTTGGCTTGTTGACGCAAGCTTCTAAGTGTAAATGAATTTCTGTCTTGGGCAAGGCTTTGATAAAAGACATGACTTCTTGTTCTGTAGGCTCTGTATTTTTATAATTTGGATCAATCGTTGGAATTGTCTGAATGACTTCGTGTTTATGATGCCCATTAGTTGCATCTCCTACTAACCACGCAGGGGGGTTAGGGACTGTTTGCCCCAGTAAAATATCACGCTCATCTAAGAGGTTATTAATTTGTTTATCAAAGATTAGTTGTAAACCAGAGGAGTATGGACGATCATCTGGGAGTTTGCTTTTAATACGATTTAATTCGTTTACATCTCTGTCTATGATAGAGATTCTTGTCAGTATTTGTTCAAACTTAGCTTTCACGGTTTTTTGTCAAAAAATAATTTACTACTTTATTCAAATTACATACTAATCGTATCAAATAAAGCATAAAATTGTATTTAATTATATTTTTGTAGAAAGCCTTTTATTGGCAATTCCGTTTCAATTTTCAGTTCAGAATTTTTTTTTTAAGACGAAGTTTATTAAAAGGATTAGACATAGTATGAGAACCATGAGAAAAACCTTCCTCCCCTTTGCGTTGCCTTGTATTTCAGAGGAGGCAATCGAGGAAGTTGCCGCAGTTTTACGCTCAGGCTGGGTAACATCAGGACCAAAAGTAAAGCAATTCGAAAAGGAATTTGCCCAGTTTGTTGGAACATCACAAGCAATTGCTTTAAACTCAGCAACGGCAGGACTTCACTTAGCTCTCGAGG
>JANMOF010000471.1:0-14883 GCA_031368925.1 Leptospiraceae bacterium | reverse complement strand
TATTTTTTTACACCGTCCCTGAGATTAAATGGCATTGGAAAATTTTCCCTTTTAGACCAAGTACTAATATTGATTAACCGCTCAAAAGTTTTCCCAAAATAAATTACAATTTTATTTCTTGATTCTTCTAAATCAAATAGTTCATTACATTTGTCGGTATAAAAAAATTTAATTATAGGATTGTCTTCCAATTGTAAATTGTCATAATTAATATCACAAAAAAGTTTTTTTCTTTTTAATTCTGCTTTTTCAGTTACCCAGACTACTGATTCTTGTTCAAAGCTTAAAGTAAAAATATAAGCGGGCACATTTCCATTAAATTTATTATAAAACTCTGTCCAAACGTATTTTGTTTGAATGAATAATTCTTCACTAAACAATGGATACCTTCCAATTTTTTTCATTGCCTAAATTTTCTATGATTTCCTCATTAGTTTCTATATCAATAATTTCTCCATTATTAGAAAGTTTCAGTCCATCAATAGTAATTAATAATGCAAAATCCTTATTGCTACCAGCAGCTAATTTTTCAATTTTTATCTTTACATTTTCTTCTGGAGTAATCGTAGTTTTTGGAAAAAAGTCTTTTTCATAAATTACCTTTTTAGTTTTTATATCTATTATTTTAAGAGTTTGCCGCCCTTTCCCCTGTAATTTTAAAATTCTTCCTTGATACATTCGCTCTGCATAATCACGTTTTCCTTTTTCTTGTGGTGTTAGATCACGGAAATAATGTTCTTTATTTGGAGGATTATAGATGAATTCCTGCATGGCAAAGGTTCGTTTTTCTCCTGCGAGGTTTTCGTATAACGTAGGATTGATTAGGTATAAAAGTATTTCCGATTCTGGAAAATTATTGTCTAGGGTGTTAGTCATTGCATTTCTCCTATTTCTTTAAGTAAAGTATAACGTTGCTTGTATGTTATGTATGTTTCTTCTTCTATATTTAATTGCTGCATTATAATATCTTTAATTTCATCTTCCTCTTTTTTACTTAACAGGGTTTCTTTATTTTCAAAAATAAGATAAAAGAAAAGAAAAGTTTCATCTCCTTTTCCTATCTCTTCATCTATCCGTCTGAGTAATTCTATAATCACATTGTCATTTAACATGACCGCAAACTCTGAATGGATTGCATTTGCAATTTTGATTGATATTCTTTTATATTCCTGTTCCATTCCTGGTTTAATCCTTCTATTTTTTTCGTGAGGTGGATTTTCAATTAATTTTTTAATATCTCTCTCTATCAACTCCAGACTTATTTTTGTTTTATCATGAATTTTTTTTATAGTCTCGTCAATTTGTTGTTGTATAGTATAATCAAAATAGTATGAATCTTCTATTTCATTTTTCCCTTCTACTTTAATAGAATAGATAATGTATTTGGTCGAGTCTGGCTTAAAATCTTTTGGATTTGAATAATGATAAATACGTTCATCTGAGCTGATCTTTCTGCTAAATTTATCTCCGACTATATCCTTATAAGTATTCTCATAGGTTTTTTGAAAAAATCCAAATAGATTAGTAGTCATTTTCTTGGGAGTTTTCTTGCTAGGTGTAAGATAGTGCAATGAATCTTTATTATTCTTATCAAGCAAGCATTTGAACAATTGATTTTCATTTTGGTTTATAGCAATCTGTTCTGGCAAATAAAACTTAGCCTCTCCTTCTAGAGAAAGAGAAACTTTACCTTTGACTGCCTCAATCTTATTTTCATTGATCCGGATTACTTTCGCATAGCGCTGTGTAATTTCATTGAATCGAATTTGTAAATTAAGAGGAGGAGGATTATCTCCAATTCTATAACCCAGATTGATGGGATATAATTCTTCACGATTATCCAAATCAAAAGACGTGAATTTAATTTCTATAGAGAATCCATAATTTAAAAAATCTAGTATTTCTTTATTGCAAATCGACTCAACGTATTTTCCACTTATTTCTTCCGCTTCGATGTTTTCATCTTCAGGAATTGTGCTAGTCAAAACATTGAAAGTAAAACGAAGAACATTGTTTTTAAAAAAATTAAAATAGCTAGATTTTAAAAACTCTTCCTTGTTTAGATTTTCTCCACATAGAATTATATCTTTCAATTCTGGTGATAATTCAGTAATTCTAGTGCTATTTCCTAATTTAAATAATTGAATCAAAAAATCATATTTAGTAGATACTACTTCCATTCCAGGAACTGGAATACTGTACCCACTTTCGCAACAGTATTCGAATGTTTCTTTAACGATATTAGATCTCCAATTTGTATCGGAATCAAGTAATGATTCGTTTTGGTATCTAACTCTATTCCTAGGAATTTGAGACAATCTTCTTTTGATTTCTTCCTTCAACTCATCTCTCGGAAAACCATTCGTGTCCGTTGGTTCGAGTGTATAATTTTCAGGTATGGGTACTTTCCATTCAATCGCCATTTAGTATCTCCTTCAAAAAAGATAAAACCATTTCCAGTTTTTAAATCGTTTCAAAACAAGTAAACGATAAATTATAAATTTCCAAATCATTTTCCTGGATAGAGGGTAATATTGAATTGTTCAAGGCTTTATCATTACCCATTTGTAATTAGTAGGATAAGAACGAAACGGTCATCCACTTTGGCTTACTTTTTTCATCGTAATTTCTTTTTTATTTCAAAAGCAAGTAAGTTTTCGCTAATCCTACTAAGACTAATAAAGCCCTTAAGCTTAGGAGAAATACAATGAACTTAGATTTACATTTTCTTAGAAGCGCGCTCTTCTTCGCGAGTAGAGCATTATCTAGCGTTACGCGAAAGCGTCAACCCGAAGTTCCTTACATCATACACCCAGTGCGGGTGGGATTACAGCTATTAACCGAAGGAGTAAAAGACACGCTTGTAATTGCTACAGCCTATCTTCATGACGTGATCGAAGAGTCCAACGTGTCCATACAAACTTTAGAAAGAAAATTTGGAACAGTAGTGACTGGTCTAGTTCTTGAATTATCTGATCCGATCATTTTACGAGCATATAAAACAAATCTGGAAACCTATAAGATAGGATATATTCGAGACTCTGCTAGTAATGATGCCGTTTTAATTTCGATAGCGGATAAGATTGATAACACTCTTGACCTTCAATAT
Source organism: Leptospiraceae bacterium (assembly GCA_031368925.1). Lineage (GTDB taxonomy): Bacteria > Spirochaetota > Leptospiria > Leptospirales > Leptospiraceae > UBA2033. Next base: position 11,774 of record JANMOF010000471.1, on the reverse strand, counting down.
GAACTCAAGAATAGATTAATCCTTGACATTACTCAAAAAGAATCTTATTACATCGGTTTGCTTTCTGCTTACGAATCTAGAAAAACGAGTGTCGGTAGTCCGGTATATGATAAGCTCTTGGTACAGTATAAAGATATTGTTTCAGAATTGTGGGGATAACGAAAATTATCAGTAAAACGGGCATGGAGAGATTCCTCAGAATTTTTCCGTAAATAAAGTAAACGATACGAATATAATAAGGAGAACGCTATGAAAGAGATAAAAGTCTTAGAAGATTACTACTTTGAAATTTATGCTGATTGCAAACCAAAGTTTGAAAGATTTTTACTTGAAAATGGAATGAAAGATTTTAGAGTTTTAAAATTGGATAAAAAAATGCAGATCATGGAGACCGATCATACAGGAACAAAAACGCTGAGAGGCTACCAAATATTATGGGTTTATTCTCTTTGGAAACTAGATGACCAAGTAAATGCTAAAATCATTGTAGTTCCAAAATCGCTTATGGAAAAAAAGAATGAAGAAGGGCATGTCATGCTAACGACAATGATCTTTCATATTCTTAGCAATAGAAGTAAAAAAGCTTACATGCCATTATTATTTACAGACGGAAATCCAAACGGTTATATAGATTTTATTTGTAACGCTGAAGAATATAAGCCTTTAAAAGATTTACTCTGCATCGGAACTCCCGATAAATTAATTGAGTTAAGTTCTTTTTAGTGGATAATAACATGAAACCGACACAAAATATTACGACAATTGTAAACCTAAATTTTTTAGAAAGGATGGTATAAAAATAATGCGAACTTCTAAAGAAAGAAAAGAAATAGAATTATTTAATAAAAATGTCTATAATGAGGCTAATAAGATTTTGCCTGAAGACACCGAATCAACTATTACTGGTAAAATTATGGCTGAAAATTTAATTGTGAATATAATATTAGACAGTCCCTTTAAGTTTAAATTTCCAAATTCGGCGGATTGGTTTCAAAAGAAAAGAGAAGAAATTAAAGCTGAATATCCAGAGGAATGTAAATACTTTCACTCTGCATTTTTGCACTCTAAACTTCTAGAAGAATTAGAGCCGATGTATCTAGCTTCCGATAAAGTATCTCAGAAAGAAAAAGATTTATATTTAAAAGTAAAAAGAGAAAATACAAAGCCACTACAGTGAGTAGTGAATCGTTTATTTACCTTGCAATAATTTCTTTAATGGCAAATTATTCCGTTCTAACAACTGATATAGTTGTTCCGTTTTGAATTTTGGTATAGTGGAAGAAACAGCCATTAAAGTCATTGGTTTCAATTATATTTTTTTGAGTAAGTAACCAGACATCTCCGATTAAATCTAGGCAAGATTCAAAAGATAACTCTCCAGTTTCATTTTTTTCTTTACACATTTGTTCCAGTTGTAATAAAATATATTTTACTAATTCATCTGACTTATTTTTATTAGCAAAGTCGTTCACATTCTTGTGTAAGTGTCTTTAAGATTTTCAACGACTCCTTCAATTTTTCCTTTTTTAAAAGCATCTTGGTTCATTTCTAAACAAATTCCTTGATCTGTATCGTTTTTGTAAAATACGGTTATTTTATTAAGTGGCATTCAGTAGAGTCCAGATAAAGATTTCAGTCTAGGATATTTTTCATTGAGTATATGAGTCAAGTAAGATTCTTGATATTTTGTAATGTCTATAATGAAAGAATCGGAATATTTAACAGATGAGCAATTGGAATATGCAGAAACGAATTTTGAGTCGCTTATAAAATAGTCAAAGCCAAGAGCAGATAGAAGGTGAAGAGAAAGAAAAGAGAAATTACTCACAATGTCTCCGATCAACATTTGGCCTATGTTGGAGAATATAACGCAAAAATATCCCGTTTCGTATCTAGAAGAATTGATTCAAGAAATTTTATTTGATAGCCCAGAAGATTATTTATAGAGAATCTTATTAAAACCAAAATTTAGACGTTTGAAATTATTTGTAATTAATTAACAATTTCAATAAATTTGCAGTACCATCCAAAATAGTTAGAAATAGGAATTGACAGATTTTTATGAGAGAGAATTGGATTGAACAAACAATGAATACAGAAAAAATTATCGCTATTGGGGATATTCATGGTTGTCTCGATGCACTAAATGAAATATTGGAAATGGTAAAATCTTATCCAGAACATCGGTTGGTATTTTTAGGAGACTATATTGATAGGGGACCATTTTCTGATGGAGTTCTGTCTAGATTGAGAGAATTAGAAAATGCTATTTTTCTTTGTGGAAATCATGAATTATGGCTAATACAAGCGGTAGACAGAATGAAAAATAAAAAAGAGAAAATTAAGTATTTAAAAGATAAGAAAATTTCAGAAGGTAACTTCCAGTGGCTAAAGGATAACCTGCAATTTATATATCAAACAGAGAATTATATTTTTACCCATTCAGGTTTAAATAAACAGAAATCCCTTGAAGAGCAAAATGATAATGATTATACCTTTTCTAAGTATGAATCGGATTATCTTAATTTAACCTCCAAAGTCGTAGTTTATGGTCATAGCAGTCTACCGGAAGTTTTAATTGAAAATAATAAAATACAAGTTGATACTGGATGTGCTGTGGGTGGTCATTTATCGGCAATACTTTTACCTGAAAAGATTGTAATTCGAAGTAAGCAAACGGAAAACTATTTGAAAGCATCCGTGCAGGATATAATCAAAAATTTTAAAAAACAAATACAAAAACCAATGATTTGAAAGCTTTATCCGAATTATTTAAAAACGACAAACCAACAGAAGACTTACCTGCACTTTTAAATAATTTGAAATTATCAATTCAAACTGCCCAAACAGAACAGTTGCTTCCAAAATCCAAAGACATTGTTTAGATTAGAATAGCTGGAGTTTTGAGTTAAAGGTTTAAGAACTGGGCTTACGTTGGAAAAATTTAAAAAATTCATGTATCAGTTTAATATCCTCTCAAAAAGAAAAAGATTTGTATTTAAAAGCAAAAAATGGAAAATGCTTGACCTCAATAAAATGGGGTTTTGAGATTAATAGACATTAGTCTCTGGATAGGAACGGATTCATTCTATGAAAGTAATTGACAATGCATTAGATCAGAATTAGTATAACAATATACAGAAGAAGTAATTTCTGAGCCGTTGTTTCTTAAAAGAAATCCTATTTAGAATAAGAATATAGCAGGAGAGCCCACTCATGAAATTTTCATCCGACATCGTAATCTTTGACCTAGAAGCATCTTGCAAAACTTTTGGACGCAACGAAATAGAAGAGAGCAACATAATAGAATTAGGTGCTGTCAAACTAGACAAAAAGACACTCGAAGTGAAATCAGAATTCTCAGAGCTAATCAAACCAAGTGAATATGAAATTCTTCCTGAGATTAGCAATATAACAAACATTACCCCCGAAATGGTTTCGAATAAACCAAATTTCAAAGAAGTGTTTTTGAAGTTTGTAGAATGGTACGGAGAGAAGAATAAATCCACGCTATCAAGTTTTGGGATTTATTATGATTTGCCGCTACTCAGAAAAGAAGTTCGAGTATCAGGTTTGAATTATGGTGATTATTTTGTCGGAGGTGGACTGGATGTTAGAAGTCTGGCTATTTACTGGTTAGCAAAGAATAGCCACTCGACATCTGGTGTTTCCATTGAGAATCTATTACAGAAAATGGAAATCAAAGCGGACTTTCAATTTCATCGAGCTTTAGACGATGCAAAGGCAACGGGTTTGATTTTACAAAAAGTGATGATGGGTTAACAATCATGAAAATGTATATCTTCGTAAAACGAACAGTCCCCGACAATTTAGTTCCAGTGGTTACGGCTCATTCGTCTCTTGCTTGTTATAAAAAATTTGAGATGGATTTAGATATGCAAGAATGGATGAGTGGAATTTTTCGTAAAGTTATCTGTGTTGTAAGCGACGAAGATTTTGAATCTTTAAAATTGGTAGAGAAAAATATTATTTTAACCGAATCAGCCTTACAAAATCAAGAGGTAGCAATTGCGTTTTGCCCGCGTTTGGAATACCCCAAGCAATTTAGAAATCTTCCCTTGTGGACTCCAATTTCTAAGTAGAATCTAGCCTTACGTTTTCCAAAAGGCTAATCAGTTTGCCGCTGAACTTTTAATTCCTGAATCAGAAATTCGAAAAGCATGGAAGGAACTAAGGGCAAGGTTTCAGGCGAGTGTGCGCGAACTATGAATGAATACCACAAAAAAAATATTTTATTCCTGTAAAAAAAATAAAAAATTTATAACAAAATAAATTAAACTTTAGTCTAAAAACGCTAAACTCAAAAAAGAATTGGAGAAGATGAATCATGAAAATATTCTCAGGAGGGGTAACGGCTCATTAGTAATACTCTAACGGAGATTACGAATGAGAAAAGATTATCCAAAAATTAGATTTGTGCGAAGTGGAGTTATAAAGCCCTTTAAGCAAACGCTTTATGGGAGAGAGGAAGATTATCATTGTCCTCCTAAGAAGAAAGGCTTCTATGCTTTTCCAAAAGGCTTTGTCGAATACTTTCTTGTTACGAATCGAGAACCTTATCATATTACTCAAAAGTCCGTATGGCTCAGAGATGAAAAGGGAGAGCGATTCAAAGTAGAGGGGAATTATAAGCCTTCTGAAAATTATCGTGGCGAACAGGTTCTTTGCGATCATTGGGTTAGCAAAGAAGTTTTAAGGCAACTTAAGAGAAAAGGGTTCAAAAAGAATTGGGTTGATATTGCTCAGCCGTTAGAAGATTCTTTTGTCGGACTTTTTAGAAAGCTTGCACACGTTCCTTACGATGATATTCGTCTTTGTTACTTCAAGCCGCTAAAGACATTTCGGCACTTTGGTTATGTATGGAGTCATCTTCATACATTTGAAGGTTTTCCTGAAAGCCTGCGAAGAAATAACTGGATCAAAGGAACATGGATTAAACTTAGCTACGGCAACTACTGCTTTGCCTTTCATAAAGTGACTAAGGCTTTAAAGGAAGAACTTTGGAAGGAAAAGCATAAAGATGGTAACTTTGATTTCCAAGAATATCTTTGCTGGAATCGAAAGAATTGGAAGACAAAGCTAAACAAAGATTGCTTGGAAGTGTTTATTGAAGAAAGAAGGGGTTAACAAGAATTTAAAAATAGATAGACTATGGGTTAGTCTATCTATTTTTTTATTTGCACAAATGTAATTCTCACTTGGGCAAGAGAATAAAAGACAACAGCCACAAGACCTGGAAAAAAAACGCAAAAAACAATGGCGAAATAAGCCCTTAAAACAATTTTTCTAATTCCCTAACTGTTTCAATTCCAATGAGTTCCATTTTTAAATCTCTGTCTTGCACTTCTAGTATATTTCCTTTCGGTAGGATAAGATGCGTAATCCCTATACTCGCAAGCTCTTTTAAGCGAATATGAATATGGCTTACAGAACGTACTTCTCCGGAGAGACCGACTTCTCCTATTACCGCATAACTTCGCTTTGCCGTTTTTTCAATATAACTGGATACAATAGATGCACAAATAGCAAGATCAAGGGCAGGCTCATCAATATTGAGTCCACCCGCCAGGTTACAAAAGATATCACATTCCACCATCTTTAGTCCCATGAATTTTTCTAGAACGGCGGCTAACAAAACTAGTCTTTTATTATCTAGTCCCTCTGCTGTACGCCTTGCCTGTGAATAAGAAGAGCGGCTAACAAGAGCTTGCACTTCGACAGATAATGCGCGACTGCCTTCCATCACGACTGAAATGATTGAACCGGTTCTATTTTCATGGTTGGAGGATATGAATAGGTTGTGTTTGTCTTTTACTTCTGTAAGCCCAATTGCACGCATTTCAAAGACAGCTATATCGCCTACCGCACCAAAACGATTCTTAATTCCTCGCAGAAGTCGGTAATAATTTAATTTGTCGCTTTCAAAGTATAATACTGTATCGACAATATGCTCTAATACTTTCGGTCCCGCAATACTTCCTTCTTTTGTAATATGACCGATTAGAAAAATAGGGATGTTCGTCCTCTTTGCAGTTTCAAGTAAAATTTGGGAACATTCTCTTAATTGTGTTACAGTTCCTGCGCCATTCGGTAACGACTCTCTAGTTATCGTTTGGATTGAATCAATGAAGGCTACGCCTGGTTCTTCGCTTTCAATCATGCTTGCGATATTATCTACGTAGATTTCAGATGAGATAAAAATATTTTTCGAGTCGATACCCATTCGTTTTGCACGAAGGCTTATTTGTCCTGCGGATTCTTCTCCCGAAACGTAGAGAACTTTTTTATTCCTGGCAAGACTCTTTGATATTGCAAGGATTAATGTTGATTTGCCGACACCGGGCTCCCCACCGATTAGAGTCATGCTCCCTGGAACAATGCCTCCACCGAGCACATGGTCTAGTTCACTGAACCCCGTTGGTATACGCTTGTAATCCTCTTCATTAATTTCAGAAATTAGTTTTGGTTTTGTATATCGCTCTAATTTACTCTTTGTGATAGTCTTTCCAAATCTTTCTTGACCTGCTTCTTCAACTATCGTGTTCCATTCCCCGCAGGATTAGCATTTGCCTGCCCAGCGAGAATAATCCTGTCCACAGGACTGGCAAATAAAAAGCTTAGTCGGTTTTTTCAATGCTCTAAAATATCTCTTAACTCTAAGTAATCTAACTCAATGAGAGTTGGTAAGAACGCAAAACATTTCTCTGCTAAATCAAGTCGCTTTTCTCGAATTAGAATTTCCGTTAATTGGTATTCCAGGGAAATTAGATAGCGAACATCTTCAGCGGCATATTCCAATTGGTCTTTCGATAAGATTTTTTTTCCCCAATCACTCGATTGATTCTTTTTATCAATATTTACATCGAAGAATTCTCGGATTAATTCTTTTAGTCCATGTTTATCTGTGTAAGTTCTTCCAAGTTTACTTGCAATCTTTGTGCAGAAGACTCCTTGTAATTTGATTCCAAGATAGGCTTTTAAAAATTGCATATCCATTCGCGCAAAGTGAAATATTTTAATTATATCAGGATTTTCAAATAGCTTTTGTAGCCTTGGAGCTTCTTTTTGATCGGGAAGTATTTGAATCAGGCTAAATCGATTACTCGAATCACAGACTTGAACTAGGCATAGCCTATCTCTTCTAGGATTTAGTCCCATCATTTCACAGTCGATTGCTAAACGATTGTCTTTGGAATATTCTTGAAAATATTCTTCATCAATATCGGATTGAAATACTTTAGGTTTTATGGTTGAATGTTTTTGCTGCATAATTTGTAAATACTTAATGCTCTTTTTTATAGAATGAAAATTACAGTTTAACTAATTAATACCATATTTATAGGACAAAATGAATAAAGCCACATTAAAATATAAAATTTTTAACAAAATATATTTTTCCGAGTTCAGAAAACATTCGGATCATAGATACATTAGCCAGGAAAATCTGTTTGAGTTAAAATTTTCTAGGAAAAAAGATAAATCCGGTAATTTACTTTATTCTGGAAGTTTGTCTTGGATAGATCATCAGCGCCCTTCTATTGGACTCGTAATTCTAGATTTGAAAATTGAATTAGAACTGCTAGACTCAATTGCTAATTTAAAAATTTTACAACACGGATATCAATCGTGGAGTTTTAGCTCTGTCTATTCGCCGGAAGAAAAAGACGTGTCTCCTAAGCTTCTTAGTTTTTTGAAGTATGGACAAGAGAATATTTATTCCGATCATTCTGGTAAACCGGGAAATTTTATAAGTGAGGGCTTACTCCTCGCTTATTCAAAGACAGAGAATAAAGGATTTATTTTAGGGGTAAATGAAGTAGGAAACCAAAATACTAAGTTCCAGATTCTTTGGGATAAACAGAGAGTAAACTTACTCGCTATCATTTATGATTTTTACTGTACGCCTGAATTTAAAAACAATGTCCCAATTGATTTGACGCAGGTAAAATATGAATTGTTTAGTGAAACGGCACCCGAACTTATCCTAGAAGAATTTGGAGTGAATCTTGGAAAAAAATACAAAGTAAAACCATTTGAAGAAGAGGTGCCAACCGGGTGGTGTTCCTGGTATTATTATTACACAAATATTTCAGAAGCAATTATTCTTTCCAACCTTTACGAAATTAAAAACCGCAAACTACCATTTGAATTTTTTCAGATTGATGATGGATACCAACATGAGATTGGGGATTGGACAGTGGTTAATGATAAGTTTCCGCGTGGAGTCCGTTTTCTAGCCGAAGAAATAAAAAAGCAGGATTTGAAACCAGGCATTTGGCTTGCCCCGTTTCTTGTAAGAAAGAAGAGTTCTTTTTTTACGCTTTACCCGGAAGCCGTTTTAAAAGATGCAAAGGGAGATCCAGTCCCAGCTATTTGGAATCCTTTATGGGGCTTTGATTATACATATACTTTAGATGTAACTCATCCCAAAGCGATTGATTTTTTAGAGAACTTATTTAAGACATTTACACGGGATTATGGATACAATTATCTAAAATTAGATTTTTTATTTTCCGCATCTCTGCCGGGACTTCCATATAACAAGCGTTTAACCCCATCTGAAAGGTATAGACAGGCATTAGAGCTCATTCGTAAAGTCGTCGGTAAGAATACCTTTCTTCTCGGTTGTGGTGCACCGCTTATTCCTTCAATTGGAATTTTTGATGGGATGCGAATTGGTTGTGATGTTACACCATTTTGGTATCCTGAGATTAAACGTAGACTCTTAAGTGATAAACATGCGTTATCCACAGAGAAAGGTTTAATTAATACAATTACTAGAAGTTTTATGCATAGAAATTGGTGGCTCAATGATCCAGATTGTTTGATTGTCCGTAAAGAAAAAAACAAGATGAATCCTGCTCAAACAATTCTTATGGCAACTGTCATGGCAATGAGTGGGGGGATACTTCTTGTTAGCGACAATCTTGTTACAATTGAACAAGACAGAATTGAAATTCTAGAGAAAGCACTTCTATTAAGTAAGCTATGCCAAAAGAAAAAATCGATTCCACTTGGAATGTTTGGAAATAGTTTCCCACGTGGGTTTATAAATGAGGCTGGTTTTTTTGCTGTTTGGAATCCAACGGAAAAAGACGAATGGATTGAACTCGATATTCCAATTAAAATAAAGCTCGGTGATACGCATGACTATTGGACTGGTGAGAAAATTTATAGCCTTGAAGTCGATAGTATTTTAAGAAAAATAAAAGTCATGTTAAAACCATTTCAGGCAATTGTAATTGGAGTAAAAAATTAGATTGCAAATCAGTTTATTTTTGAGTTACTGTTTGAAATATACATTTTAGGAGATTATTATGAAACTAAGTTTATTGTTAGCCACATGTCTTTTCTTTTTATTCAATTGCCAGGCATTCGAATCCCTTGGATCTATTTCCACCTCTGTGAATGGAATTTCCACTTCTTCGAATTCAATTTCAAAACTCTCTGATTCCGTGCAAAGTATTTCAGGATCTTTGCAATCTATCAGTGGCTCTAGTTCTGGCGGTGGAAAGGCACAGATGCAAGTTTATCGTATGGACATTCGCGATTTAACTGCTATCTATTATAAGAATGGTTTTGATAAAGAATACAATAACGATTTGGCGCAAGTTGCACAGAAGAATGGAATTTTGAATTGGGAATCTGATCCAACCACGTACATTGGAATTGGGGAAGGCTTAAAAAAGGCACAGGTTAATGAATATGAATTTAAAGAGTTCTTGGCAAAAATTGATGGAAACAGAAAAGAATTGAAAGACCGTTTAGTCGAAGGTTATTTTTCACTCTAGGATTTTAGAGATCACTTCGAACACCACTTGGTGATGTTCGAAGTGATAGTAAAAGCAATCCCCCTATATTTCTCCAACCTGATGAGGCATAATTTGCCCTCGATTTAATGTTTTTGCTTAAAGTATACACTAGTCCATAAATTTGCTTGCTTTTTTTTAAAATGCTTTCATAATGCAATAAAAAAGTCTATTCAAATGAAAAAAAACGTTCGAGGATATAACTATGATGACTACAGGGATAAATTCTAATTATCAAAGTCAATTGTCCTCTCAGAAGCCTAGAGAGAATGACACAATACAATACATTGGTCATGGAAGAGTTGAAAGTTCACCTTCGAGCACCTCCATTATGCATGTTATCGCCCATGAGCTTGATCACGTAGCTGAGTTTAAATCGCAGGCAATTAGAGACAGTGCCGAAATTCGAAGCCTCGATATTAAAATCGACTATGAATTTAGAAATGGCAGATTGATAGCTGTAGGTGGAGAAACCTCCGTAATTACGGAAGCTAAACAGCATACTTCAAAAAGAGCGATACCGGCTTTACAAGAAGATTCTATAGACTTCAATGCAGTGAAGAAAACAGAGAACTCTACAGATGGGCTTACTATGCAAGAAAGTAAATTAAAGGATAAGCTAGAGCAAATTGAAACTGAAATAGATTTATCTCTAAAGAAGACCTTCTACACAGATCCAAACTTTAAAACCTCTGCTGATATAAAAGACGAGGCAAGGGAACAAGAATTACGAGAAACCAAGAGTCGTATCAACGTTCAGTTAGATGAGCTTAGAAATAAAGAATTTGCCCAAAAATCAAAATCTTTTATGAATACTATTTCAAAGCTACAAAGCAATTTTAGAGATACTCTGATAAAGCTCGGGCTTATGCAAGCGACCGGTCATTCCTTGGATACGAAGGCTTAGAATTCTGTAAGTAAATTGCGTAGTTCTAAAATACCCATCTTGGTTTTTGTAGATGCTTGGAAAATGGATAAGTCGGGAAATTCCTGCTCTAAAAAGTTTGTTTCTTTTTTTAATCTAGCTTTTTCTTTTTGATTTAACTTATCCACTTTTGTTCTAACTAGAATTGGTTTAATTTCCTTTTCGAAAGCTGTTTCAATTAAAGTCTTTTCTTCTTCTGGTAATTCCCGTGCAGAGTCACAAAGGATAAATAAAATCTTCAAAGTTTGGACATGGTTCAAGTAGCCGTTCACAATATCTATGAGTTCATCTCGTTTCTCATTGGAGGCTTTTGCATAGCCAAACCCTGGCAAATCAACTAAAAAGTAATGATTATTGAGTAAAAAGTAGTTGATGAGTCGAGTCTTACCGGGAGTAGCCGATACTCGCGCGATTTCCTTTCTTTCTAAAATGGCATTTAGTAAGCTTGATTTACCTGAATTGGATCTTCCACAAAATGCAATCTGGGGCATTGTAGGATTCTCGGGAATCTTTTTCCAGTCTGCGTGTGAAGAGTGAAAAGAGGATGATTGAATTACGAAGTTACCTAATCTCATAAAATTAGTCTCCTATAAAATCCTTCAATCTGTCATCCCATAAACTAAATAAAATGATAGATGCTTTATTTTCTTTGAAGAGAATTGGTAGAAATTCCCGGACAGGAAGGGGAATATGTCTTTCCCGAAAGAGTTCAGAAATTTCTCGATGCTTTCCATTCTTTAAAATTTCTAATCCTTTTGTCCAAGAGCCAAGTTCATACCCTACGGCAATTTCTCTTACGTGCCCATTCCAACTAAGCTTTATAGGTTCATTAGAATTCTCTAGCCTTGCTTTTTTTAAGGCGATTGAATTTTGTGGAATTAAAAAAAGATCACTACTTTTACTTTTCCAAATTAGGACTTCTTTGTTTTCGATCAAGAAAGAAGTTTTCTTTTCTAATTCCTTCTTAACTTCTATAAGAATACTTTTAGTGAATGGATGAGTTTTGATAATCCTTGCAT
>JANMOF010000439.1:0-24214 GCA_031368925.1 Leptospiraceae bacterium | reverse complement strand
ATGCAAGGTCTATTATAAAACCTTCCTGGCAGACTTTTTTTTGTGGACCTCATGCGATTCATTACCATATCGAGCATCATCAGTATGTTCGAGTTCCTTTTTATCATTTGCAAGAAGTGCATGCGATTATGCACTCGCAAGGGATTTTGCCTAGTGCAAATTTGTATAAAGGTTATGGAAAAGTTTTACAAGATGTTACAATAAACAAATAGACAATCTAATAGCTATTTAGAAAGATAACACCCATTACCTCTAAATTGGATTATACAACTATGACAAAAATTTTAACCAGTATTTTACTGCTCTCTATCGCTCCTCTATTTGCACAGGCTTCGTTTCAAGAACCGGGAATCTTTTACTTAAAAAGTAAATTCCCCTGTGCTCTTAATGACTTTGGTGTAAAGGGAAAAGACAACGCCTGTGTTCGCTTAACTCTATTTGACGGCAATAGCAAAGTAGCCGTAAACACAGAAACAGGTTCCATTGAACTGCAAAATGCTGAAAGCTATAAGGACGAAACATTGATTTTTGATCTTTTAGTTCCCGGAACTTGCGATACCAAAGAGGGCAAGAAAAGAATTAACATTCATTATAAAATTGAAAAAAAAGATAAAAAACTTTCAGCTCAAATACATACCCATTTTACAAGCAAGAGCAAGTGTAAATCAGCTGATATGGAAAATTATGAAGTCAAGTTAGTAGAAGGTAAAAAATCTTCCATTTTAATTTCAAAAGAAGATTCCGGCAAATCAGTATTAGACCCTTCTACTATGACTAAATTTCTAAAAGAGTTAGTTGAAGTTGAGGATAATCTAGACAATCCAAAGAATGATTCTAAGACTACCAGCCCTGACTCAAAGACAATTGGTGATATTACGATTAGCGTCGGTAAAAGTAAAGTATCTAAGAAAATTGCAAACTGTAAGTTTATCATTACGAATAACAAGAATAAGCCGGTGAAAGAGTTGGTTTCCGTTTTAAACGAATCTGATTGGGAAATTCAATTGAATTCTCTCTCTTCTCTTTTTCCTAAGCACGTTTTGATTACTGAATTATTTTTAATCGGTGTCAATGATAAGAAATTAACTGCTTATATTGAGGCTAATGGCTTACCTAAGAATAAGAATATTATTTTTAAAAAGACTGGCTCTACTGGTAAATTGATTTATCCTGAAGGTCAGATAGAATTGGCAGATTACAAAGAAGTAGTCAAATCGTTCTTTACCGGAACTTTTACAGGCTCTATTTTTCTTGAGAAGTTAGAAGCTGGGATTAAGTAATAAACTTTAGAGTTGTTGAAAACTAGCTAGCGCAAGTGTCAGTTCGAGCAGCGGCTTCCGAAGTTGCGAAAGTCGAGAACTACAAGTGCTTAAAGCCTTATTTCGTTAACGCTATTAGCACTTCTCGACTGCCGCTCGAACTGACAGCATTCATGATTATGAATTTTTCAACAAGTTTAATAAAGATACCAATCAGCAAATGAATCAATTCCACTCTACAACTTTCCCTAAATCCAAATCCAAACTAATAATAAAAAGTCGTAGAATGTTCATAGGTGCAAAATTTCTATTGGTAGATAAAATAAAAAGCATTGCTCTGACTAATTTTCATAGAAGTAGGGGGGGCGAAGTTTTAGTCCTAAAGCTTTATTTGAAATCAGAAGAGTTAGCTGCGTCTAACGGGTATTTTTCTCTAGATGAAATTCTTACTAACACACCCGAATGGTTACAAATAGAAATGCGTCGCCACGAGAAAGAAGAGCAGGGTCATGTAAGAATATTAGAAAATAGAATCAATAGTATGGCAGCGGCAGAAAGAAATATACCGCTCTATTTTCTTTCTAATTCGAAAATAAAAAAGTTTCATTTACTAGCAAAAGAATATGAAACTAAATTTGCATCTGGATTAATTGTTCCTGCCTTAGTTGTTGGTTTGATTTTGGAAAACCTGGGAGTGCGAATCTTTAAACGGCATATGCGAGTCTTGCAAAAAATAGATAGTAAGTCAACCACCTATTCGTTATTAGCCTCACTTATCAAAGATGAAAAAAGACATATGAGAGGATTTCTAAAATCTCTTCGTAAATTAATAAAACCCAATGAATTTCAGGATTATCGAGAACTTAGAAAAAGAGCTTTACTATTGGATCAAAAAGGCGGATTGCGCTCAGCTATCGGCATGTTCATATTATCCGTCATCCCAATCCAAATTCTTCTTTCCAGTAAGTAGTAAAATGGATTATAAAATTCTTTGGATTGCAAACGCGGATGCGCGAGGGCATTTGTTTCGTGCTCATTTAGCTTCCAGGTATTTACAATCAGCAGGAATTGCAGTCTCGATTCTGACAACCAATTCAGAAGGAAAAAAATTTTTAAAAGCACTCGGAACACCAAGTAAAGTTCTGCCTGGCAAATACCAATTATCCTATGATAAAATGCAAAACTTACTGCGCCGAACGACTGCATTTAAAATGCTTACCTATTTACTATTTGGAAATGGTCTAAGAGATTTTTTATTTATTAAAAAATATTCGAAGAATTGTCATTTGATAATAAATGATTTACATCCAGTTCCGATTTTTGCTTCCAAATTATTTTCTGTAGATATTGTGCATATGTATGGAGAAAATCTATGGGATACAGTAGAGAATCATTTTTTTGGAATCACACCTAATGTCTTTGCTGCATTCTTTCAAAGAACTGTGAGAAGATTAAGAGACCGGGCAAGAGGAACAATTATTCATACTTTAATGCCAAGTGAGTCCAAAGCGCCTACATTTTATTTGCCGCCTCTAGTGGACTTTACACCAAGAAGGCGAAAGAAAGAAAAAGTTCTCATTTATTTGAATCCTTATTTTTCAGATCCATATATTGCAGATTCAATCGAGAAGACATTGGCTAATATAGGTATGCCGTATGAAGCAATTGGTGAAATGTATTCGAATAGAGAAAACTGGAAACCATATAGTTTGAATTTTTCAGAAACACTTTCTGAGTCCAGCTTAGTTATTTCTGCACCCGGAATGAATTTACTCGCACAAATACTTTATCATAAAATTCCTTTTATTGCACTGCTGACAGATCAACCGGAGCAAGAAAAAAATTTAAGAAAATTGAGTAGCATAACTAAGGGCTTATTTAAAATAATAAAAGTATCGAAAGAGATTGATTTATATTCACTCTTGAAAGAAAATATAGAAATTCTCTTAGCAGAAACTCGGGATGTAGAAAAATCTTACTCACCTGATTTAGAAAATTCACAAGCATTATGGACAAATACAATAAAATATTTTTTAGATAATAGGATAAACCAATGAAAGACATAGCACTTATACTTGAGACAAATAATTTACGTGGTGGAAATGTAAATAGGCAAAGAGTTTTAACAAGCCTGGAAAGATTATTATTCGATTTAAAAAAACAAACCCAGGATATAAACTCTCTCAGGGAAATTATTATTACTCACGATGATATTTCGATAGAGGAGCAAACAGGAATTATCCAGAAAGTAAAATTAGACAATCTTCGATTTATAAAAATTTCTACCGCAGATAATTATTACCAGGCGAAAGAATTGGGATTTAAAGAAAGCAAGGCAGGTATTGTTGTATTTGCGGATTCGGACTGTTTGCCGGTAGATGATTGGTTAGAGGAAATTCTTTTGCCTTTTGAAAAAGAGAATGCAGAGGTTGTCTCAGGTAGAACAACGTATGATAATTCGATTTTCGGAATCGCGGCTACTACTATTGATTTTATGTATTTCGGAACTGTAGTAAATCCAACGAGAACGAAAAACTTCTACGCAAACAACATTGCATTCAAGAGAGAAATTTTTAACACCTATCAATTTACTCCGATAGAAGGTCAATACCGCGGACAATGCCAGGCTCTAGGTCTGAGACTATTAAAGAGTGGAATCCCAATGCATTTTTCTACGAAAGCAAAGACTGTGCATAGGTTTCCTGATTCGTTTTTGGAATTAGTAAAGCTTCGAATTTATAGAGGACAGGATACTGTTGGTTTGACTCCATTTCTGGCAAACGCGCATTTGCCGTCCTGGCTTAGGTGGTTAAAATACTGTGGACCGATTCTGCCGACAGCTATTCTAATCATTCGGTTTTTTTGTAGCATCTTTTCTATCGGCAGACAGGATATGCCAAGAGTAAATGCATTTGAGTGGGTACTGACTGCTTTCTATATTTCATTTATTAATGTATTTGATTTTATCGGGATGGCTCTTGGCTCTATTTCGAAGCTCATTCCTTTTATTAAACTAAGGGAAAATCGGTATTTGTCGTATCACTCGGAAGCAAACCTAGTCAGGTAGAAAAGTATTTTTTAAAAAACCTATTGCCAAAAAAGGAACATCTCTAACAATACAGGAATGAAATTAAAACTCAGCTTATTTATTATTCTTTTATTTTTTACTGCCTGCACGAATCCAATCGAGAAGAAACGAAAGGAATTGGAAAATTGTAAGATTACAGTCGAGTCTTTAAAAATAAAAAATGTTCGAATGTTTATTGTTCCACCTGTTCCAAAATTGTATTTTACTGCAAATATTCAAATTGAAAATACAAACGAAGTTCCTGTTACGATTGAAAAATTTTCTTTCAAAGTTTCCACTGTCGAAGGAGGAAATGAAAATACGTATCTTGCTGAAGTTGCCAATACAAACCAACATGTTATTCCTGCATTAACGACTGAAATTATTCAAGCCGATATGCAGACTTTGTTTGAGGAAAACGTAAATAAGAAGCTCGTAATTTTTTTTGCTGATTTGATTAAGTCTGCTCTTGGCGGCGGGGAAATGGAATTTATCATCGAAGGCACTGTAGAATTTGATACCATTCTTGGAAAAATGAATGTTCCAATTAAAGAAAAAGTAAAAACAAGTCTTAGGAATGCTAAAAAGGCAGAGAAGAAACCTTGACATATAGGCTAATTGAAAAATTCTATCAGTAACACATTAAGGATTATTTAAACCATGATTGACTTCACAATGACCGATGAACAAAAAGCACTGCGTGACCTTGCGCGTGACTTCGCAAAAAATGAAATGGCACCAAAAGCCGAGCACCATGACTACACAGGAGAATATCCAATGGACATTCTCAAAAAAGCATGGGAGACTGGTCTCATGAATTTACATATTCCCGCAAAATACAACGGTGCCGAAATGGGTGAGATTGATGATGTCATCATGGGCGAAGAATTGTATACCGGTTGTTCTGGAATGGCAACTGCTATACTTGCGAATAATCTTGCTTTGGCGCCAGTTCTAATTGGTGCAAGTGAGGAAGTCTTGAAAAAATTCGTTGAGCCAATGACTCATGAATTTAAACTTGCTGCCTATGCAGTGACTGAGCCAGGTGCAGGCTCTGATGTTGCCGGTATCCGCACTACTGCCACTCGCGTTGGGGATGAGTATATCATCAATGGCTCTAAGATGTGGATAACAAACGCAGGCGTTGCCGATTGGTTTTTTGTTTTAACTAAAACTGATCCTGCTGCCGGACACAAAGGGATGACTGGATTTATTATAGAAAGTAAAACTCCCGGAGTCATAATCGGGAAGAAAGAAAAAAACATGGGACAGAAATGCTCCGATACAAGAGCTGTAACATTTGAAGATGTTAAAATTCACAAAAGCCAAATCGTAGGCAACGAAGGTGATGGATTTAAAATTGCTATGGGTGCGTTTGATCATACTCGTCCGGGTGTTGCGATTGGTGCTGTTGGTGTTGCCCGCGCTGCTATGGAACATGCGATACGTTATGCGAACACGCGTAACGCATTTGGAAAACCAATTTCTGCAAATCAAGGAATTAGTTTTATGTTAGCCGACATGGCAAAAGACATTGAAGCAGGTCGTTTACTCTGCTGGCAAGCAGCCTGGATGATCGACAACGGTCATAAAAATACTTACCAGGCTTCTATTGCAAAAGCATTCTGCGCTGATATGTGTGTGAGAATCTGCACAGATGCAGTCCAGGTCTTTGGTGGATATGGGTATAATTCCGAGTATCCGGTAGAAAAACTAATGCGTGATTCTAAAATATTCCAAATCTACGAAGGAACTTCCCAAATCCAAAGAGTAATCATTTCCAAATTTTTGAATGATGGAAAAGGAATCGAACACCCAAATCATTAATAGGTAAATTCAGTTAGTATGTTTAGAATCCGAAAAGCCTGCGGCAGCAAACCCACTGTTAAGTGCTCAAAATCCTTAATCAACCATAATATAGCTCATTGCTTGCCGAGCAGGTAAGCAATGAGCTATATTATGGTTGATGTGGAAGCTGATGGTCCAATCCCGGGCGAGTATTCTATGATTAGCTTCGGCGCAGTTGTCGTCGATTCCACCTTAGACAAAACATTTTACGGCAAGTTAAAACCTATCTCGGAAAAGTTTATTCCAGAAGCACTTGCCGTCTCTGGTCTTACCCGCGAACAAACGTTATTACACGCAGAGCCTGCGTCTGTCATGCAAGAATTTGCCGATTGGTTAAAGACAAATTCTAAAGGTAATCCAATGTTTATTTCCGACAATAACGGATTTGACTGGATGTTTATATGTTATTACTTTCACCGGTTTATTGTTGTTAACCCCTTTGGACATAGCTCAACCAATCTTGGCTCACTGTATAAAGGAATTGTAAAGTCTACCTTCGAAAATTTCAAACACCTGCGCAAAACTAGACATACCCACAACCCTGTAGACGATGCATTGGGAAATGCAGAAGCGTTACTTGCGATAGTGGAGAAGTATGGGTTGAAGATTAGTCTTTGAGAATATTAGAAAATGCTAATAAATTAATAGCCTGCGGCGAAGCCTGCCTATTCCCCTATCTTCACCCTTACCCCCTCTGAGTGACTTGTAAACTCAGGCGCATACATAGATTGAATAGTGGTAATTCCATTCGAATAATTCCCCTTATGCGTAACTCGTAGTGGATACTCGAAAACATACGTTCCCTTGGGAAGTGAATCAAAAAAGAAATTAGTCGCAGCGTCCCTTGTGCTTTCGTAGTAACCAAGACCATCTTGCCATTTGTAGCGAGAGATAACGTTAGTCGGCTCAAAGCTTGCGGCGCGCATATCTTTCATGTGAACAAATTCCATGTCGCGATCAACACGAAGTTCAATTCTTACCTTGATGAGATCACCTGGTTTGAGTTTGGTCTTGTTGTCAATTGGAGTAATCACTGGACCAGTCTTTGTATTCTCCTGCAAGAAAAGTTTCTTTTGGAGTTTAAGCGGAGTTTCCGCTCCCGTAATTTTATCTAGTTGTTCGAAATACTGCCAGTAAACCGCACCCCAACTTACACCTCCATTCTTTGCTTTGAGCAAATTATTTTTTGGAGTGATTAAAACATTTCCCATATCGTTTGTGACTTCATTACCATTAAATGCTTTTTTGAAATACCCAGTTCCTGCCTCCGGGTTAATGTCCTTATCCGCAAGTGGGTCAATGATTTTACTACCGAGTTTAATTTCAACAGAGGGCTCAGTGGATAACCAGTCTTCGCCTTTAAGAAGTAAAGCATAAATAGCTTCACTCGTTGCCTTAGTCGTTCTCCAATCCTGGGTTTGTTTTTGTTTTAAGAGCCATGTCTTTAAATCATTGACTGCATCTTCGTCTTTTGCTACTTCATCGAATACTTCGATCATAAGACTTTGGGTTTCAATCGGTAATTCATACCAATAATAACCCCAGCCCTGTTTAAAATACATTCCCATTTCGTCTGAGTTAAGCGCGTGTTCACGAAGAGATTTTACAATCTGCTCAGGAGTTTTATTTGACTTAAAATCTTTTAGTTTATGAGAGCTTAAAGCTTTATGAAATGAATCAGGAGTAGCCTCACCCATGCGGTTAAGAGCTAACGCAATCATACCGGTGGAGATTTTATTTTGTAAGAAACTAGTCCAATAAGTCTTAGCCTGCCATTTATAATACTCAAATGATTCCTTTGCTTCTTCTGGAATCGGAACATCTTTGAAAAAACTTCTCGCATATAGATATTGGATTTGCAAATAACCAATATGCTGTAGCGACATATCAATCTTATCCTTCTTCTCAATCGCAACTAGATAATCATAATCCGATTTGAATTGCCAGTCTAGGTATTGCACCGCTTTAGTTGTCATGCTCCATGCTTTGGAATTTTCACGAACTCGTTTTACGCCGAGGTGATCCAGATGACCAATTCCTGTTACAATATGTTGAGTGATATAACGATTTTCCGGCATTCCGGCAAACCACGCGAAGCCCCCATTACTACTTTGCACTTTGATTAATTTATCAAGTGCTCTCTCTAACTCATCAGTCATTTTTGCTAAGTCAAATAATAGTCCTACACGCTTTTTGCGCTCTGTCTCATCCTGCGCGTCTAATACCCAGGGAGTTTCTTCGAGCATAAGACTCTTTAGCTCCTGATTCTTTTCTAGGTTAGAAAGTAACGCGCCGGATTTTTCTTCTTTTGTGTTTGTGCGCTTCATCGCTGGTTCTTTCCATGAATCAAAAACTTTTTTGATCTTAGGATTAGAATTAGCGATATGAGAAGCGAGACTATTTGCATAGAAGCGACTAAAAAGTTGTTCCGCGCATTCATACGGATATTCCATGATATACGGAAGCGCTTGCACTGCATACCAGGCAGGATTCGACGTAAATTCTAAAGTGTATTTGTGATGAACTAACGTATCAGACTTATTGTTAATCATCTTTTCGAGTTTAAATGTCTTAGGCTCTTTTCCGCGCATCGGCAAAGGAAGAGTTTCCGTTACAAGCATTCGGTTGGTCAACACGGGTAACGGCATTTCTTCCCCATCGGAAAAGTTTTCAGCCTTAGCGAGGACTCTGTAGGTAATAGCCTGAAACCCCTCTGGAACTTTCAAATTCCATTTTACAACTGTGCTCTGTCCTTTCTCTGCTTCGAAAGATTGGAGCTTTTCCGTTTTCAGAATTTTATCATGAGCGATAGCTGTCATAGTAACAGCATCTAGAAATTCTAGCTGTGCTTTACCAGACATTTTTTTATCAGAAAGATTTGTGATCTTAGTGGTAAATTCCATTTCGTCGCCTTCTCTAAAGAAGCGCGGAGCGTTAGGCACCACCATGAGTTCTTTCTGTGTAACAAGCTCGTTATAAAGCATTCCATACTTCAAATCTTTCGTATGAGCAAATCCCATCATCTTCCATTTGGTAAGTGCCTCTGGAACGGTAAACGAGATAGTAACCTCTCCGTTCTTATCAGAAACTAAATGCGGATAAAAGAAAGCAGTCTCGTTGAAATTCGTTCTAGCCTTTACTCCTGTTATCTCTCCGCTTCCTTGGGCTAATCCTGCTTGGTTTGTGCTCGTAGTAGAAGTTATTTCTTTGGCTTTTTCCATAGGCTCTGCTGAATCAGCCGCTGCCATTCTACTTTCGGAACGAGGAGCTGCCATTTTTTTATTCAATGCACCGGTAGCCGCAGGGGATGGTGAAGGAGCACGCTCTTCAGCTAACACAATGTCGTCCATCGCACCTTCATCAGCATCTCGTTTTCCGCCATTTCTATATCTTCCGCCTCCCATACTGCGGGTTACTGTCTGGTATGCGTAATAGCCTCTAAATCCATACATGTAAATTCCAAACCAATTTAAGGAATCGTAACTCTTACTTGTTCCATACACATACGGGTTCCAGTCTTTTTGGAATAGATGAAAGCTCTGTATTTGAAAGTCATTTGCATTGTGCCATTGCGCATAAGAGTAATTAGACGGGTAAATGGAAAAGTCCCAATTGTTCTTTCTAAACATATCGAGGGAAGCATCGTAAAGTGTGGCGAGCATTTCCGAAACAACTTTTTCGGATTTCTGTCCTTTGATTTTAATGCGCCATTCTTCCTTCTCACCGGGTTGTAATTTATTTCTAAATGTTTCAAAGCTGAGTTTTAATTCTTTGTTAGAATATGGAATATAGATTTGTTGTGAACTGGCTAATATCTGGTTATCCTTAACTAGGACAAAATGCGCCGTGATATTTCCGCGGTATTCTTCTTTGATTGGAATCTCGACTAATTTCTGTGTGTCGCCAAGAGAAATCCATTCGCGGATAATAATCTTTTTCTCGAGTTCCAACTCATATAAAACTTTTACAGACTCCGATGAGCCAACTAAAATTCCAACGGTTTCTCCCGGTTCTGCGCTCTGCTTTAAAGGAAAAAACCAACTATAAGCAGGAAGAGGAACAGATAGTTTTGGATTTTCGGAATATACGGTAAAGTATTTTATTTCTTTTGCTTCTTGTCCAAATTTATCTACAGCTTTTATTTCTAGGACATACTTGCCGGGTTTCCATTTGTCTAAAGTTTTTAGAGTAAGTTGTTTTTCGCGCTCTGTGTTAAATGGAGTATTTAGAACTTCTTTTTCTTTTTCCCATTTAGAAACTTCTTCTTCATTATCATAGGCTTCGTTCGGAAAATCCTTGTTATACTCTGCCTTAGGGATGATAAACTTATCCGGCTTCTGCCATTTTTTAGTTCTAAACGCATGAGGCGGATTCTTTAGTTTGTGAACTGTAATATAACCTTGCGTTGGTTCAAATTCATTGTTTAAGTTTGTAGTGACGATGTCGAAAGGCTCTTTATGCTCTAAGTTTAGCATATCGGGTAGATTTACATTTACGACTAATGAAGTGTAACCTACATAGGCAAATCCAGAAGCAGAGCGTGTCTCTCCATTCAAATCCGTTACGTCAGCAATTACCTGATACGAAAAAGAAATCCCGGGTTCTTTCGGAACCGACTTATCGGCAATAGCCTCAAATTCAATTTCAAAGTAGCCCTTCTCGTCTGTCTTTAGATTGCCCTGTTTAATTTCCATTTGGGGAGAAGATGGATTCCATCCTCTAAAATAAAACCCCCACCAATACGGGTAGCGGGCAATACGGACTACGCGGTACTTGATTTCCGCATTATCTATATTAGCTCCTGAGAATGCCTTGGCAAATCCTTTGATTTTAATTTGATCGCCTAATCTATAAGTGCCTTTGACTTTTTCGAATTCGACTGCAAATTTAGGACGTTTGTATTCTTCGACAGAAAAATAAGCATTTCCATTGTAATTCGTATTCAGGCTCATTTGTCCATTTAGAACGTTAGTCGGAGCAGTAAAATTTCCACTGAAAGTTCCGAATTCATTGGTTGTAAGAGCTAATTGTGAAACTAGTTGATGATTGACATTATAGAAATATACCGAAACAGAAGTATTTGGTCTGATAGATCTTTTTTTATCATTGGATTCAACGAGGATTCCTTTGAAGTAAATGGTTTGCCCCGGACGATAGATTGCCCTATCCAAAAATAATTTTGCGGTAACTGTAGAATAGCTGCTATCACGTTGAGATGGGTTCTGATATAGAGGCATTTGCCTGTTGTAGTCTCCGGTATAATAATCATCTATCGGCTCTAGAAAATCATTTCCCTTACGTAGAGTCATATAAAAGTATTTGTAATCTTTCTTAGCTTTTAGTTGGAAATAACCGGTCTTATCCGTAGTGAGAGATTGGTCTGCAATGATTTCATATCGGCTTCTTTTATTATTATAAATCTGGTAGTAAGTGTGAATATCTACCCCAGATTCTGGCTCACCCGTTGTGCGGTCTAATGCGTAGTATTCGATGTCCTGATTGGGCTTGATCCTGTCTATATAGGTAAGGTTAGAAATATTGGTGAAGGCAAAAGAGACAGCTTGATTATTCAAAACCATATTCTTATCTGTTCCGGCTAAGATCAAATACTGACCAAAGTCTAGATCGGGTAATCGCACTTCCGTGCTATGCTCCATATAATCTTTATCGTTAGGAAGTTTTACGCTGAATGTTTTATCTGCTTCTAATTTTGCAAAATGTCCAACTAGAATTTCTTCATAATTAATATAAGTCTTATGCTTATTGTAATATTCCGCATACTCTTTCTTAACCTCGTTCATCTTGGTTCGGTTGATTTTGAAGATTTTAAAATACAGTGCGTCTAAATTTTTATAGCCAACTAAACTTAGGAATGATTTTCCTGGAATATTGATTTTTTCCATGGTGAGGTTTACTGATTTAGTTTTAATCTGGGCTTGGAGGCTACGGCAATTTTGCGCGCCTTCCGAATTCGGAAATTTTTTAATAGCCGACTCACAGATATCATAGGCTTTTTTAGATACCCATTTATTTTCTTTTGTTGGCGCGGAGGCATATTTATGAGCGAGGGAATGCCAATAAGTTCCGAGCGCAAATGCTACGTCAGTCGCAATAGGGGAGCTTGCATTCTTCGCAGCGAGAAGTTCCAATGCCTTGCGGTAACGTTCGCCCTTATCTTCTAGAATAGAATGACTGTATACAAAGCTGAGTCTCTTTAAGTCTATATCAGTAATAATTGTTGGATCACCATCAGCTAAATGAATGCGTGCTAAGTCTTGCAGGGTTTGCAGCGCATAATACTTATATGCCATTTGGTCTTTTGTTTCAATCTTGAGTTTTACAAACTCACGGATATCAGAAAAATACGCAGGGTTGTCGATGATAAATGTTTCCGCAGGACGAGCAATTCCATGTTCTTGGTAGCTAAAGAAATCTACGGCGCGGTGAGCAAGAAAATCATAGAGAGTAGGTCGCAGAGAACGACCATTAGGCACATAGTCGGGATCGTGGTTTAGAATAGAGCTATAGTCTTCAATTTTAATTTGCTTGGTAGTTTCAATATCTTTGATAGATGCGGTATACTCGGCAATAGACGCTTCGATGAGTTTTGTAGCATCCCAGGTTCTAAGATCCGCTTGCTTAAATTTATCCGTCTTCGTTCTCTGCATGATATAATAGCGATTATTATTATAATACTGCCAGTAGACTTCACCTAGAATAGAGTGTAATATCGGTTTTGCGTAAGAAGTTGCTGAATCAGTTTCTTTTTGTAATTCTTCTATCGCTTTTGCAAATGCATCTTCTTCTACTTGCCCGATATACTTTACTTTATAGATAGTAGACTTAATCGTCTGCGAAGGGTTGTTATCCGCTTTCGCTTTTTTATAAATCGCGTTTACTTTTTCGAGAGCGGATTTAGGAAGTCCTTTTGTTTCATCAGCGGCAATTTTTTCCCAATCGGATTTATACGTTTCAGTGGAGTATTTCATTTTCTTGTCTTCCTGGGCGGTAACTATAAGCGGAGTAAAAAAAAACACAAACAAAAAAACTTTTATTAATTGGTTAAACTTGGATTTAGGTCTATTCATTCTTCCATTGGAAGATTGGTGAGTAGGCTAGTCAATTTAAAAAAGAGGGAAATTGGTAATCTTTAATACTTCTATTCTTCCAAAAATGTATTCGTATACAGCCTGTATCCGTTCCAGTTGAGTTCTTGCGGGTAACGGGACTTAACCGTTTTCATAGCTTCAATGAATCTAGTTTTTAAACTAGTTTGGAGTTCTGTTTTTTGGAATAGAGTTTTCATAAAAAGAATATTGGCAGGAGTAGCCTGCTGCCCTAGCGAAAATACGCCTGGACCGTTGTGGATTCTATCTAAATAGTTTAAAGAAATATTTAGATCATCTCTATAAAAAGAGGTATTGTATAAATCTGAATTGGATAAAAACCAAACTCCTTTCCTGTCATCGCTCGGTATATTGTAAAGCGTGTTTTTTCCGAATAATAACTCGGTATTATTGGAAAGTCCCAATCGTTCTCCCGAAATAAATACAGGACTTATGTTCCCGTTTTTTTCTTTGATTTCTAAATCCTCTAATTTCGCCAAATTCTTATTATCCGCAAACGGGTCTTTAAATTTCTTTATGGAAAAGTTTTCTTTAAAAAAGTCCGAGGTTTTTTTTGTTTCTCTCTTTAGGAGCAGGTTTGGATTTTGAACTATATAAAAATTATCTTCTTCTTTTGATTCGAGAGGAGCTTTTATGTAAAAAGAACTGAGATACAGATAAGAAAGTTTATTTTTAACTAATTGAATTTTATTTCTAAATTTTGGCTCTAAGTAATCTTTTAATAATAGCCCACTTCCTTTTGTTCTAACTTGTTTATGGTAATTATAAATATCATTCTTAATAGTCCTATAATCGTTGAACGCAATTTCTCCGTTTGATTTACCATTTTCTATTTTGATTGAGAATGTCTGAAGACCAAAGTTCACAACGGAAATAAATTCCTGTCCTTTCGGGACTTTCTTAAGGAGTAGAATAGCGATTGCCTCTGCTTGTGGTAGTTCAAAAAATTTTGTTATTTCTTTGCGAAGTCGATTTACATCTTCTATCTTGTCTCGGTAAAATGCTAAGTCTAAGAAAACTTCGGAGCTATTTGAACGAAAAGAAAGAAGTTCTAAGTAAGTAATCAAATCTAAAAACTCTCTCCTGTTATACCCATCATACGGCTTATCATCTTTAGCCGCTATGATTTCATTTAGCATCGGGATGAACTTTGTTATATCTTTAGTAGCCGCTTCTTTATAATACGGATACCATTGTGCTTCTGATGCAAGCACTGTAGTATCGCTTGGCTGGAGGCTTTTTACCGGGTCATCCTTCATAGAAGTTAGTTTAAATTTTGCAAAATGAAACCTTCGCAGTAAGTTTCTATCATACGTAAATTTACTCAGGTCAGGCTCTAGACGGGCAAGGTATTTTTCTGTGTTGGTGTAATCTCCGCGGTTGAATAGTTCTTCTGCCCATGCCATTTGCATATAAAGGTTTTGGAGTTTATGAGATTCCTCTTTTTGCAATTCTAGAAATGCGTCAAATACAGTGTTAACCTCTATTCCAGCCTGGTATTGAATTGAATTTAGAAGCAAATGAAACAAGAGTGCTCTATCTGTTTGGCTTAGAAGGGAATATAGTGATTTGCCTGTAGATGTTACTTCTGAAATTAATTGTAGCGGGTTGATTTCGGAACCGGAGTTGATATTTTTCCAAATAGAAAACAATCTTTGTCTATACTTAATTAGAACATCGTCGTATGATTTTCTATCCAGGGCTTTTATCTTTTTATCTACTGCTCCCCAATCTTTTTCTATTCCATCTTTGTAAATGGATTCAGATACTTCCGATTGATTAATTGCGCTTGCCTTCATCGTAAAGAATGTTTGGAGTTCAATTTCATTTTCCATATCGAGTGCAATTTGTCTTTCTTCTTTGTCGGAAGCTTGACGCAATAGTTGTTTCGAATGAAATTCTGCTTTATCAATAACGAAGTTTTTTAGAAAGAATTTACTCATGTCTTCGTGGAATAAAAATAAATCTTCAAAAGAAACAGTCTTTAAAAAATTTTGGTAATTCTTTTCTAAATTTTGAATGGCTCCATTGTTTATTTGGATATAGAAATTTATTAATATCTTACTTCGTTCTTTTGTTTCTGAATCCAGCTCCGTTGCAGATTTAAGTGTTCGATAGAAATTTTTAAAATGATCCCTGCAATAGACATTGGAAAAATTTATATAGCATTGATGCAGTAACGCCTCGTAAATCATTAACTTTTCTTGTTTTGCAGTTTCATATTTTTTCAAAAGTCTTTCGTAAAATATAAACCGTTTAGTTTTAGGAATTGCCTTGGATTTAATTCTCGCCAGGTTTAAATCCGATTCTAACTTTTCCTCTTTGTCGGAGCGGTTAACTAGATTATCCGCTTGTAAAAAATACTGCAATGCTTCCCTGTATTTTTTTCTTCTCTCCCATTTAAAGGCTTCGTCTTTTACTGCGTTATACTCTTTGGTGTTTGGTTTTGCAAATAAACTGGAATGAAAGCCTATAGGTTTTGTAGATTGATTCTTAATAGATTCATAGGAATTGAGAAGTAGCGGATTTATATTATTACCCGCTGAAATTAAAATGAGCGGGATTCCCGTTGATTGGATTATATCTAGTGTAGCAATGCTTCTAAAAAAAGATTTATCATCAAACTTAGTTTGGTTTAAGACAACAAGAGAAAGACTAGCACTCTTTTCGGCAAACTCCTTTAGATTGATAAAACCTTTAACGCTGGGACTAAAAATATTCCCATTTGCATAATTGATTTGGGTGTTCAAAATATCGGAGTCATTTAAGAGGGGACCGAGTTTTTTTGTGTTCTTTGTTTCTAGAAATCTTCCTTTCTCTAATTTTTCTTGGCTGTCTTTAGTATCTGCTGTATTTACTATATGTGTAAGCTGAAGATTCTTATGGCTAACAGGGTTTACCTGTCTCATGGTGAACGCATAATTTATATTAACCCGATTATGTAATTTCTCATTTCCGATGACAAGTGATCCAAAGTCAAAATCAGCAAGTAATTTGTCTGGAATTAAAGTAATTTCGGAAACTTGTTTCTTCTCTAATTCGCGTGTAAAATAGGATTCTAATGTATTCTTTAGATTAGTGCCAATTGGGATTGCTAGAAAGTGTTCTTTTTCGTTTTTAATTTCTTCTATGACCAGTGTATTTTGAATTAGTTTAAAGCGAATGATTGTTTGATCGGAAGATAAGTTTTCTGGTTTTGTAGAATCCTTTATCTCGAAGAATCTTTTCTTTTCCGGAAAGAATTTTAGAATAACACCTATTACCCTTTCAACTTCCGCATTGATTTCGATGCGCGAGCCGAGGAAGCTTGAAACAGGCTTACGGGTGTTAACCAGAGATTTGTATTTATTGTTATTTTCCAGATCTTTGCGGATGGATTCTCTAAGAGATTGATTTAAGCCTTCTAGTTTTTCTTCTTCAAATATTACACGTGTATTTTGAAAGTGTTTAAAGAGTAATACGCTGTATAATTTTTCTTCTTTGGAATGAATCTCTTTCCAGTTTCCTAGTTTGAAATTTGCCTCTTGTAAAAGTCCATACAATTCCTGGAAGAATTCATCCTCTAAATCGACTAACACTGCGTAACTTCTAAATATATTTTTTTCTGCTGATTCTAATTCCTGGATTACCTGTAAGTAGTTCGGTCTTGTTTTTGCTTTTTCAAAGAGAAATTTTGCTTTTAGAAGTTTTATTTTTACGAAGTCTTCTACTGCTTGAAATTCGAAGGCAAGCTCCTCTGTTTCGACTATTGTTGCTTTAAATTGCTTCTCATCTCCCAGGCGTTTGTAAATGTGTGCTAAATTGATTTTTAACCTTAGCCGCTCGGTCTTTAAAAATAAATCACCGGGTAGTCCAATCGTTTCCACTGGAACTCCGGCTGGATCTTTGAGTAAGGGAATTGCCAGCCCATAATAATGAAAGGCGGAATCGTATTCGCCCCTCGCGTTATACACTTCCCCGAGGTAGAAATAACTTAAACCTAAAAGTGGATCAAACACATACCATTCTTTGTGAAACCTATCTTCGCATACTTTTAATAAATCGCTTTCTTGCCTGGTTTGTTTTATTGTGCTAAGACAGGTTTGCGTAGAAGTAGTTTTTTCTAAATTCAGGTCATTCAAATTATCCCTGAGAACCGGTAGTAGCTTATCATAATTAACCTCACCGGATTCAACTAACCTAAATAGTGTAAAGCTTTTTCTTTTGAGAATTTTTCTTTTCTCCTTCGTCGGATTTGCTGTATTGATTTTTTTTGCTTTTACTAATTCTAAAAATTCGTCATAGTGCGAAAGAGCTTTTTCGTATTTGCCCTGGGCAAAATGATCGTAGCCGAGCTTATACTTAGAGCCGAGGATAATTTCTTCCCCGATGATTAGTTTATTTAACCCTGTGTCTTTTAGAAATTTCTCCCTAGCAAGAATTTGTTTTTCGGCTTCTTCGAATTCTCCTTCCTCGGTGGCGTTTTGAATTTTAATACCCTGGGCTAATAGGTAGTGTTCTTCCGGCGCAAATTCTCCTGGAAATCTTCCTGCCCCGATAACACGAACTCTGTCCGGCAAAAGAAAATTCCAAGCCCAATCATAGAAGGAAGGAATTTTAAATCTTTGTTTTACTTTGAATTTTTTATATTCTACTTCTACTTTGGAAATATAATAATCGGAGAGATGATACTTTTCTACTTTTTGATAACAAAGTGCAAGTGAGCTATAAATATTGATATTATCCACATAGCCGGAATTATAATTTAAGGCGAGGGCTTTCTTATAGGCGTTTATCGCATTCACATAATTACCCGCTTCTCGTTCTGCTAGTCCAAGAAGAGAATAAACAAGAACTAGCTTGTTATTGACCTGGTAGACAACTTTTTCTTTTCTTTTTTTATTCTGGTTTAGCCCTGTTGGATTTTTTCCTACTTCTTCGTAGTATTCATTTTCATAATAAATATCGGCTGTCTTATTTAAGTATTGAATTGCCTTCTGGTATTCTCCCATGGAGATGAGAGAGCGCGCATAATTGTAATTAAACAAAGCAGTTTGTTTGTAATTTTCGAATTGAATTTGCTCTACGATATTTTGCCCATATTTTTCTACTTTCGCATAATGCTCTTTAGCCCGCGGATAGTTTTGGAGAAGTAAATAGTTATTAGCCAGGTTTAAGTTTAAATCAGATAGAATTTTTTTGTTAGGAATATTTCCTAGCATATCTAATACTTGTTTATATAGATTTATATTTTCTTCAAAATGCTTTTCCGAAAAATACTTTGCATATATGTCAGCATAAATCTCCCCGTCACTTTCTTCATCGGGAGAAGGTTTTGTAGATTTGAATATATCAATGTATTGATAGAGCCATCCAAGTAACTGGTGGGCATCTGCATACTGGGGGTCTGCAAATATAATCCATTTCAATTCATTCTCAGCGTTTCGTAAATCGCGTAGAATCGACTCCTTACGAGCGGCTGTCATGGTGCTCGACTCTCGGTAATGCGTTTCGTAAATCAATGATTTGTTGATGAGATAATAGGAGTAGCCGTAAAGAGAAGCAAGGTATAAGACTGGTCTTGATCTGGGTCTACCGAGTGTAAAATGGGCATCTAAAATTTTAAGTGCATCATCGGGCTGCCCGGGCTTACCTAGAATCGTTTCTTGTTTTAAATCTCGGAAGTCTCCTAGAAACTTTAAGTTATTTGTAAGGCGGTTGTCTAGAACATTCGAAAGAAATAGAGTCGCCCGACCGAATACGTTTAATTTGCCTTCGCCTAGAACATTTAATTTTTCGAGGAGATTATCTTTGTTATCCTGGGCTTGCTTCTTTGCATAATTGAAAATGGAGTCTACCATTTTCTTTTGGTAGTAGACTGCGTAATCCTTGTAGAGATCTTCTACGAATAGATTTTTTTCTTTTAGTAAATACATATTTTCCACGTTGAAGAAATAGTGGAATGCAGCATCTCTTAAGTGTAGTCTTTCTTCCACGCTACTATTCCCGCGTGCTTCGTGGTCACGTGCTTTGTTTTCATAATAGCGAAACGTTTTCTCGATTTCGGATTTATTTAATTCTACTCCTAACTCGGGATCATAGTTTTCGAGAAAGACTCTTAATTCGTCAAAAGAGCCAGCGACAGAGCCGAGTCCTTCGAAGTTTTTGGATTTTAAAAGATGACTTTTAAGGCAGACAGGATTTTTTGCGCATAGAATAAATTTCTGACAAAATGGATTTACATCACAATCTGGATTTTTTCTGACCGGTTCGAGATAAGAGTCAATAGCCGCGTTACTTTCTTTGAATTTTTTTCCTTCGCTTAAAGCTTTGGAGCTTATATAAGTAACAAGTTCAAATAGAAGTTTGGATCTTTCTTTTAATTTATTTTTTTCTAACAATTGTGTTGTATATTCTATTTTCTGTAGATAATTCTTATTACCCGAAATCCTAGTTTCCAAGTCAGACAAAATAAGTCTAAGATCTTCTACACTAGTAGAAGTATCATTTAACAATTCAAAATACCTTTCCGGTATTTGGATTGCATCAGCGGCAAATTCTAGTTTTGCGAGCTTTCGTTTTACTTCTCGTCTCTCAAAATAGTCGGGATAGGTTTTAAGAATAGTTTCGTAGTGAAGTTTTGCTTCTGCAAAGTCTTTCGCCTTTTCTTTTTCCCCACCGACTAGTTTCAAGATAGAGGCTAATACTTGTATATCTGTAACCTTTGTCTTTACTGTATTGTAATAATCCAAAAGAACTTTGTCGGAAGTTTTTCCAGAAGCGCGGTTCATTCGTCTTATTGCAAGAGCGTAAGAAAGTGCGTTTTTAGAATCATTTTGATGGGAAAGCATTTCATCCAAGATAAATTTTGCTTCTTTGGTCTCTCCTTTGTCTAAGCGAAATTCTGCCTTGATATCTTTTATTTTGGCGTCATAAATAGGAAAAAGTGGATCTGTTTCATAAAATAATTTAACCGAGTCGAGCGCCAAAAAGTAATTATCCTGCGTCTTCTTGATGCGAAGAGCAAAGTTTAGCTGCTCGTCTATGTTTGCCTTTTTTGGAATTGGACCTGATTCGGGAATGAAGTAAATATTAATTGTGTTGTATAAGGCTGCTGAATAAAGAATACTCCCTTTATTGAAGAAAGAAAATTTTGAATCAAAAAGAGAGACTGTGTCTGTAGTAAGGATTTTTTCCACCTTTGTAGTCAGATCGAGTTTAATGATGAGGCTATTGTCGCTTAGCTCCAATGATCCGTTTTGATTGGTATCGCGTCTTATGGATGTGAAGTATAGAAATTTTCCATCGGGGGAAAGGGAAGGAGAAAAATTCATGTAGCTATCGTTTGTTAGCCTTTCTTCTTTTCCACTATCTAAATGCAGTTGGTAAATCTCGCCTTCTTTTGAGTCCTGAAAAGAGAGGTAAACGACTGTTTTCCCGTCAAAAGAAAATTGCGGAGAAGCCGCACCGTTCTTGGTAAGCTGGGTCATCTTTTTGGGATTTGAAACATCCATTAGAATGAGGTTTTGTAGTCCGGGAGAAAAACGGTCACTTGCGAATATGATTTGTTTGCTGTCAGGTGCCCAGGCTGGATCTGTATCTACTGCACTGTCTCTTTTCTTTGGGTCATTAAAGTCTGGGTTGGTGAGAAATGTTTTTTCTTCTACAATACTTTTATCACCCGAGAGATAATCTTCGGTAAATTTCGCAGGATTGATATTTACAAGAACGATGTCACCGGCGGAATCATTTTCTTCTGAAACAAAGAGTAATTTTTTTCCATCGGGGCTAACAGCAGGTTTGTATTCAGCAGCAGGATGAGCGGTTACAGGCACAATGATAGCTGAGCGCAAATCCCGAAACCAGATATCATAGTTTCCGGCATGATCGGTTGTATAAAAAAGATAATGCCCGTCTAGAGTTGTCGAATTATAAAGATTATTCCCTTTCTGGACTGTAAGCGGAAATGGTTTTTCGTCGCCCTTTGCAAAATAATTTTCCGCAATCGACTTGTATTCGAATGCAGCGGGTGTAATTTTTACTGTCTTTTGAAATGCCGCACACTGAAACACAAGCAAAATGCAAACTAGATTTATAAACCAACTTCTTATCACAAAGAACATTCTTTTTACAATTCGCTGTTGTTTCAACTGAAAGTTTTGACTTTTTGAATAAAAACTAGGGTAATTTTACATATCACAACCGCCATAAGGACAACACGTTGAAAGATGAAATATTGTTGTTCGCAACTACTTGATGGATAAATCGTAATTGAGAATGATTCTAACATAAAATTACCGGGATTCAATCTTCGCATAATGAGAATTTAACTTTGCAATGAAAAAAACTATATCTGTATTGAATCAGCTTGACTGGTCAATTTTTTTCTATACAATTCAAGTCATCAAAGAGGTAATATGCGAATCAGCCAAAGTTTTTTTATTATACTATTTTTTTTCCATTGTTTGAATGCTGTTAGGTCTCCTTTTGATATGTCATCGCCGACAGGAGCTGTGAGTGGCTTTATTATTCAACGAATATCGACTACTAATTCTGTAACGAGTAGTAATAATCTATCGGTATTTTCTACAACCCCTGCTGATGCTGCAACTGCTGTATCGGCTGCTACAACTATTACTGTTAAATTTAGCCAGGCTGTAAATTCTGCGACTGTCACGGGTTCTACATCAGGAACAGCCTGCACCGGTAATTTACAGTTATCTGATGATAGTTTTACTACTTGTATTCCATTTACAGGAAATCCTGCGAGCACGGATAATGTTAGTTATACCGCGACTCCACTAACAGCAGTTAGTCTAAAAGCCGGAACTGTTCATAAAATAAAAGTAACCACAGGAGTCCAGGATACAAGTGGAAAAAGTCTAGCGGCTAATTATATTAGTCCCACTGGGTTTACAACTGATACTCCTTGCTCGGGCGGCAACTGCACAATTACCGCAAGCCTGGGTGCGGGTAATCTTATCGCAGATGGTGGACACAGTATTACTTTGCCGTCAGGAAGTGTAAATGCAGGGAAAACTTTGATTATCGCTGGGAATAATACTGCTTTGACGATTGTATTTGATCCGTCTAATGCTACTTTTTCGCAGGGACCGGCTTTAACCGGTAACGCTGGACTTGGATCTAATAGCTTTATCATTCCAAGTGGGTCAAATTCAGGAAAGATTTTAATTATACATGGCAATGCGACTGGCAGCACTACTGTTTATAATCCGTCGACAAATACTACGTCAGTCGGATCTACCGTTGTAGGTTGTGGAGTTGGTCCAAGCGATAGCGCAAATAATTTTTTAATTACCTCAGGAGCTGACTCTGGCAGGATAGAGATTATATGTGCGGATGCCTCCGGTCGAACTTCTCTCTACGATCCTTCGGCAAATACTTTTTCTGCTCCTGCGCTTACAGGCTGTGCCGGAGGTAGTGGACCTGGGTCTAATACTTTTGCAATAACAAGTGGAGCAAACGCAGGATTTACCGCT
This sequence comes from Leptospiraceae bacterium, assembly GCA_031368925.1. Lineage (GTDB taxonomy): Bacteria > Spirochaetota > Leptospiria > Leptospirales > Leptospiraceae > UBA2033. Next base: position 1,434 of record JANMOF010000439.1, on the reverse strand, counting down.
GACATCTGTGGAAATAATGTGGTAAATGTGGTTGGTTACAATCCATCTACCGCAACCTTCCCATTTTCCACTAATCTTACTGTGTCTGCAAGTTCTGGCTCTGGAAATTTTACAATCGCGACGGGAACGCAAGCTGGTAAAACACTTGTGTATGTAGCTGGGGCTCTTGCCACTACCAATTTATTTGATCCTACAACCAATTCCTTTTCCGGAACGTCTCCTAGTCTTACTGGCGTTGCTGGCTATGGTGCGAATAATTTCTTACTTACTACAGGCACAAATAAAGACAAGACATTAGTCATTCACGGAAATACAACGAATACAACTTCTCTATATAATCCATCCAGCAATACCTTTTCAGCAGGACCATCGCTTGCCAGTCCAGTATATAAAGGTGGAAGTAATTTCGCTTCCGGCTCAGGAATTTATCCAACCGCGCGAGTCATTATTCATGGGAATACTACCAATAATGCGAGCATTTATTTTCCATAAACTTAGAACTTGACAGACAATACACAGATACGAGTAAGTTAAGTCAGGCAATCATATGAGTGAAATTAAAGAAGTTATTTGTAACGAGAAAGATTTCGGAAAACTTACAGAGAGTATACTAAGGCACAAAGAGTTAGAATTTATTCCGAAGGGATTTACGAAAGAAGAATTTGAAAAGCTAAAGAAAGAAACGAGAAAGTTTCTTTCCGAAAAATTCCAGATTGATTTTACGACTAAACCGATTATCGCAAATGGACATCAGCCCGAGTTTCAACACCCCGGTATTTTATTTAAAGACTTGCTAATTCATAAAATTGCGGGTCTAACAAATGGTTTGCCGCTACACGTTGTAGTAGATACCGATCATTTTGAAATGTCTTACTTCTATCCAGAAAGACTCGAAACCGGTTTTGCTCATTTAAAAACTTTACACATGAAAGATGCGGATAATCGAGTATATTCACAAACGACTTTAAGTGATGCAGATAGAAAAGAATTACTTTCGATTATCCAGAGCCAACAAGAAGAAGCAAAGTATTTTATAAGTCCAAAAATACAAAAAGAATTTGCAGCAATCCTAAACCGCAAGCTAGAACTAGTAAAGTCCTGCGAGTATTTATTTGAAATCAATGAAACCATCCGGGAAGAATTTTATCAATCGAAAGGAATTCAACTTTACCGGGTCAATGTTAGTGAACTAGTCAAATTACATTCTTTCAGAGTATTAGTAGAAAAAATCAGGGAGCACCTGGGTGACTTTATGCAAGTATATAATCAATCTTTAACGGATTACCGTAAAGAGCATAAGATTAAAAACCATGCACAACCAATTCCAAACCTGGTATCGGGTGAGATGCCTTTTTGGATTTTAGATCCTGTAACTAAAAAAAGAAACGTGATGAGAGTAGAGGATTCAATGGATAATGCCTGTATACTTCCCAA
>JANMOF010000415.1:0-17137 GCA_031368925.1 Leptospiraceae bacterium | reverse complement strand
CCAAAAAAAAGTATTCAACTTACATTCTAAACTTCTTAAACTCCAGGAAAATGAAAGACAAAAAATAGCAAGAGAGCTACATGATAGTGTTGGACAAACAATCTTAGCCGCTAAGTTAAATTTCAGTGCATTTGAAAAAGAACCAATCAAAATGCAAGAATGCTTTAAAGTGGGTTTAAGCCTAATTGACAAAGCAAGCCAGGAACTGAGAGAGATTTATACAAATCTTTACCCGTCTTCCCTGCGTGAATTAGGTCTTGCTGCTGCAATAAAATCCTTCTTAAAGGACTTTACAGGGGCTAATAGCTATAAACTGACAACATCAATTCAATTAGAATCTAAACTAACTGAGGAAATGCAAATCCATTTATTTAGAATCACACAAGAAATATGCACTAATATTTTCAAACACGCAAATGCTTCCGAGATAAAACTAATTTTAGAAGAAAAAAAGAACCTGATTCATTTATCCATTGCGGATAACGGTAAAGGATTCGATACAGAGTTAACGCAAATAAAATCTTCTGGCTTCGGTCTAGAAAATATTCGAAGACGCGTAGAAGACATGGATGGGAATTTAGAAATTCACTCCGCTCTCGAAAAAGGAACTGAATTTGTTATCCAAATTCCCTTCAAATAAAAAAATCCGAATCTACCTTGCCGACGATCATCGAATCCTGCGAGAAGGTCTAAAGATGATACTAAAGACGCAAGGCTCTTTTGAAATCATTGGAGAATCAGGTGATGGAGTGAAGGCTCTAGAAGAAATTGAACTTTTAAAACCAGATCTTGCGATTCTAGATATATCCATGCCCGGCATGACTGGAATCGAAATTAGCCGCAATATTCTAAAAGAGGACAAACGCATAAAGTTAATTATTCTCTCGCGCCATGACAATGAAGAATATGTAAAACAGGCTTTAAAATATGGAATTCACGGATATGTATTAAAAGACGATGCCGGGGAAGATTTACTACAAGCAGTGGAATCTGTATTCAATGGGAGAACTTACCTGAGCCCAAGAATTTCCAATAGACTTGTAGATACTCACAATTTACCACAAAAAGAAAACCAGGAATCCCTAATCATACTAACAAACCGTGAACGAGAAATTGTAAAGCTAGTTGCGGAGGGAAATTCCAACGAGCAAATAGCAAGGTCCCTTCGCATTTCTCCAAGCACCGCAAAAGTCCATAGAGCCAACACAATGAAAAAGCTCGGTCTTCACAAGGCTGCGGATATTGTGAAGTATGCGATTAAGGAAGGGATACTGGAATCTTAAAATCCCTATCGGGAGGATTTAAGGGGCTATCGCCCCTTAAGAACCCCATTTTCTTGCGCCAAATACGCATTAGCTATTGACGAACACAGAGGAGTTTAGGAGGAGTGCTGGCATTACATGAAGTCGTTAAATTAGTACTTATCGCTGTTGTAGTTCCCCCTGCGCCATGATTAGCAGTTAAAGAAGTAGATGCCCATGTGACAGTGCAAGCAACAGAAGTAAAAACCCAATTCGTATCCATTCCCGTCCACCATTTCGTTAAAGTACTTGAATCAATAGGAGTTAACAACAATCCCCCTCCCGTAAAATTTACAATCCCGGAGGAATTTGTGGTGAATACTTTCGTATCAGTTGTTCCATCTAATCGGTAGTAGTCGGTATTTGCTTTTAATACCCAGTTAATATTCTCCGAGATACCTCCAGAGCAATCATTCGTAGAACATGCTCTCCTATTTGTACCATCTACAATAAATGCTTTATAATCAGATGCACTGCCAGGAAGGCTTGCATAATTATTCGCTTTCTCTGTCTGGCAAAAAGTATCCGCATCATCAATCCCATTACCATTATTATTTCCGGGAATTGTTGCTGATGTATCAAAATTTCCTTTATGAGTCCCGACTGTCAAAAAAATATACTTATTCGTATTCACCGTCGTTACAGGCGTTGGAGTAGTATTCGGTGCGGGAGTAGTAGAGGTAGAAGTAGGAAGTAATTTTCGAAGAATCATTAGTTCAAACAAATGCCCTTTCGGAAATTTATGCGAACAAGAGATTGTGAGGGTAATGATGAGTAGGCTTAGTAAGAAAATAGATTTGTTCAACAGACTGTAAATACTGTCAGTTCGAGGGACTCGAGAACTACTAATAAAATAGAGGCTCTTTCCTTTGTGTAGTTCTCGACTCTCGCTCGAACTGACAGAGCTACCCGAACTGACGCTTACGCTATTGCTTATCCATAATCCAAAACCCATCCGTGTCCATCCGTGTTCATTCCACCCTGCACGATGTGCCCAACGCCTTCGCATGGTAATCTTTAATAGATTTTTCATAATCAATACCTCATCGAAATTTTTAGTTCGAAAGACAAAAATGGATTATCCGCTTGGACTGATCTTAATTCAGCAAATCTTTGGGAACGAGAATTGAGTTCGACAGTCACATTGGCTTTATCGGCGACTCGCTTTGCATGCCAGACTTGTAGCGCATAACTAAGAATTGCCACTGCTCCTACTGCTTGTTGATTAGACTGGTGCTGGTTGTATTCTGATTCTGCTTCTTTTCGCTTTGTCCATAAATATAAATCTAGACTTACAGGAGTTCCAAGAGAGAGTGCAGAAAGAAACATTGGATCATTCAAGTTATTCGAGGCGAGATTATTTCCCGCTACTCTTTCGCTATTTGCATAAAGGGCAAGAGCGGTAAACCAGAAAACCCACAACCCACTGTAAATCTTTTGGTTCGATTGGTATTGCGTAAGACCTGGAATAAACCATTTCCATTTTTTGATTTGCGTTGGTGTTTTTGGCTTTTCTTCTGGGACTTTTGCCTCTGCTTGCTTTGATCCTTTCGGATTTGGTCTTGGTTTGTCTTTTTCTACAAGAAATTCTTCCCAGCTTGTCCAGGTAGATGGTTTTCCAAATTTATTGACAGATGCAATCCTAAATTCATAAGTCCCTGCGGGTAATTTTAATTCTGCGTTATTCTGGTTTAGCTTTTCTTCCTTCTCCGTTCCATCTGATTTATCTTTTACTTGAATCAAATAGCCCTTTGCCCCTACTACGTTTTGCCATTCAATGTAGTAAGTAAAGATTTTCTTTTCGTCTGCTGAAATAGAAGTATTGAGGCTAAGTATGATTAGACTGAGATAAGTAAAACGAATTACTTGGGGTAATAAAGCCGATATGCAATTTGCAATTCGTAGATATTTCGAAAATACTTTCATACTTCGACCTACTCATAGAATATAGATTAGTCAACTCTAATATTAGACGCGAAGGATTAGTTTTAAATGAATTTACTTTGCACGGTTACTGAGCGGAGTCGAAGTAACGACTAATAGGAGAAGCGGGTATTTCGACTCTGCTCAATGACCGCCTCTTTCGCTCTCCTAGCTTTTTCTTATTTATTATTCTGCGTATACGGACTCACCAGTGGCGGTTGTGGAGTTCCAGTAATACAAATACGTACCTGCCGCGCTAAAAGTTACATCCATTTGGGTATTTCCAGAATTAGTCGATGGTGTAATACTGGTAGCAGTTGTAAATGAACCAGACGTACAGGCATCACTTGGATAAACGCGTCCTCTATCAGATGCTGTGCTTGGTAAATTAGTTCCCGTAAAAATTAGTTTTTGGGTAGTGCTTGTCACTGTAAATCTAATAGCTATTTCATTGCTAGAAGTGCTCTTTCCCGAAAGGGATTTTGCATTACTCACTCCCGTTCCTGTTAATTCGATTAGACTTTTGCATCCGGGCTTCGCGGCTATAGCCGCAGCTTTTGCCGCAGCGGCAGAAGCAATTTGTTGCTGTTGGACAAGGTAGAGAAGGGCTAGATTCTTGACAGAATCGTCTTTTTCGTCTTTCTTACAAGTTACCAAAGTAAGAGCCAATAGATAGATAGATAGATAGATAGTTTTTTCATTGTAAACTCCATAATTAAATTAGAATGAATTCAAAATCAGTATCTCAATTCGTCAACTAAGTTAGAAATAATTTGAAAAAATAAATTTTACCCCGCTTAGTTCAAAACATCTTTTTTATGAATAAGGAACAATCCATTTTTGATTAAGAAAAATATTTAAAGATTACCATGGATGAACACAGATGGACACGGATTAAAGTCATCCGTGGTGAAAAAATCCTTAACTTGACAGCATTGCCCAAAGCTCCCAGAAAAGGGCATAGAATGACAGTTTCGAGAGGAAATAGGTTTTTTGCTTGACTAAAGGGTAAGCAAATTGTTTTAAGTATATACAATATGTCGAGTAAAACCCTTAACCCCTTTTTCACCATCTCCGAAGTAACGATGGCGATGAATTCAACCCTTGACCCTGACCAGGTCTTAGAGATGATTCTAGACCATTCGCTGAAATTTTCCAACGTTGAATCGGGCTCTCTTATGCTTGTCAATAACCGCGAATCCGTTTTGGACATCGTCACCTCGCGTGGACACAATCCAGAAATCAAAAAAGAGATTCGTCTAAAAATCGGACAGGGGATAACGGGCATTGTAGCCTCATCTGGAAGAGGGATGATTGTAAATGACGTTAGCAAAGATGCAAATTATATTTCCATCAAGAAGGAAATCCAATCCGAATTAGCCGTTCCTTTAATCGTAGAAGACATGGTCATAGGAGTTGTGTCGCTCGATTCCAATCGTATCAATGCATTTACAGAAGAGCATTTAAAAATTGTAGGAATCCTTGCCAACCAGGCTGCTTTGATTTTCAAAAATCTACAAACATTTAGAAGACTCGAACAAAAAAATAAAATCCAACAAGTATTAATTGAAATTTCTAAAATTGTAACTTCCAGTCTTGATATGGATGAAATTTTTCAATCCATCATGGCTACGATTGAGAGATCGCTAAAATTAGAAAAGGGTAGCCTTGTTTTATTTGATGAATCCACTGAAACATTACGACTAGTAGCCGCTGTTGGTCTATCAGCAGATGAGATTGACAAAGGAGTATATCAATTAGGCGAAGGTGTGATAGGAAAAGTCTATGAAAGCGGTGAGCCTATGCTCATTCGTTCTGTGGCTAATGATCCTTTGTTCCTCAATAGAGTCGGATACCTAGATCATTTTAAGAATGATCCAAACAATGTAAGCTTACTTTCTGCTCCTGTTAAAAGAGAGCAGTCGATAATCGGTGTGCTCAGTGTGTTCTTAGTTCATCAAAAAAATATGGATACTCAGACCTACCTGGATTTTTTACAAGTAGTTGCATCCATTATTTCACAGGCTGTAAAAATTCACCACTTAGTTGACGATGTCAAAAAAGAAATTTCTAGAGAAAATGTTTTATTAAAACGAGAACTGAAAGAAAAATATAAATTTGGCTCTATCATCGGTCGCTCTAAGAACATGGAAAAACTATTCGAGAAAATTCAACTTGTTTCTGATTCACGCGCTTCTGTATTAATCACAGGAGAGTCAGGCACCGGCAAAGAGATGATTGCCTCTGCGATTCACTATAACAGCAATCGTTCAGAAAAGCCATTCATCAAAATCAACTGTGCGGCGATTCCTGAGAATCTCCTCGAAAGCGAATTATTCGGTCATACAAAAGGATCTTTTACAGGTGCAGTCGCTGACAAAAAAGGAAAGTTTGAAATCGCTGACGGGGGAACTATTTTCTTAGATGAAATCGGGGAAATGGACTTAAACCTCCAATCCAAACTTTTACGAGTGTTGCAGGAAAAAGAAATCGAAGCTGTCGGCTCACTCAAAGTAAAAAAAGTAGACATTCGAATTCTCGCAGCAACCAATGCAAACTTAGAAACTCTCATTGCAGAAAAGAAATTTCGCTCTGATCTCTATTACCGCTTGAACGTGGTTAATATCCATACTCCAGCACTGAGAGAGAGAACGGATGATATTCCCCTACTCACCATTCACTTCATCGAAAAGTATGCGAAAGAAAATAACAAGAACATCAAAGGCTTTACAAGAGAAGTTCAAAAGCTACTCGCTCTTTACCCCTGGCCTGGAAATGTGCGCGAATTAGAAAATATCATCGAGCGCGCAGTTGTAATGACTCAAAACACAATGCTCGACGAAAATGACTTTTCTGAAATTACGGAGAAGCTTTCTTCTATGAATCTTCCTGTTGGCAAAGTAACAGAAGATACAACAACAGATTTGAGCGCCGGTCTATACAGTATGCCAAATCTAGATGCGATAGACGGCAGAGCACTTGAAGTTGTTGTAGGGGAAGTAGAGGCAAGACTCATTCAATATGCACTGAAAAAATTCCGCTACACAAAGACACGTGTCGCGAAGTTTCTAGGCATTAACCGCAACACGCTAGACAAACGTATTAAAGAGTTGAAGATAGAGTATTAGTCTGACCTCTAGACCTCACCCCGATTTTTTATTACTTGCAGCGCCTATCCGATGTAATCCCCTCTCCTAAAGGAGAGGGGAGACTTCTTTGGATTCTACAAGTAGTTCAAGTCTGGGGTGAGGTCTAGGTCTGGGGGTTAGGTCAAATCCCCTCTTTCTTCAACATCTTCATAAACTCTTCTTCTGAAACAACCTTCACGCCGAGCTCTAAAGCTTTTTCCATTTTAGAGCCTGCGCCTTCTCCTGCCAGAAGGTGAGTTGTTTTAGAGGATACAGATGTAACTTTACGACCGCCGTGGTGAACAATTAAATCCATTGCTTTATCTCGTGGTTGGAAGTTCTGAAAACTCCCTGTTACGCACCAGCTTTGACCCTGGAAAGGTTGCTTATCTGATTTTACAGCTTGCTTGCCTTTAAAATTAAGTCCGAGTTTTTTTAAAGTTTCAATTAAGGCTAATACCTCTTTGTCTTTGAAGACTATAAGCAGTGATTCTACCGTGCGTGGACCAAGTCCGTGGATTTCCATTAACTCTTCTTCGGCAGTTTTACTTTTTACAAGACTAATGATCTTATCCACATCATCATATCCACTTTCGATAAGAAGCTCAGTCACTTTATGACCTACCTCTGAAAATCCAAGAGACGGGAGTAAAACTTTAAAATCTTTCAGCTTGGAATTTTCAATTCCTTTTAGAATAATATCTACACTCTTTTTTCCAAATCCATCTATTTCTTTTAGTTCATCTGCACGCTTATGCAGATTATACATATCAGGGATACTCTTGATAAACCCCAAGTCGTATAGGTTTTGAATTTGTTTTTCTCCGAGTCCTTCTATATCCATTTGTTTTTTCTGACAAAAGAAAATGAGATTGTTTTTCTCTCTATCAGCGCATTTTTTATTTGGACAAAATAAATCCACCGAGTCATCTACTTTCCCGAGTTTAGTTCCACAACATGGACACTTAGTAGGAAGCTTAAAAACTCCTTCTGGTCCTTTCTCGATTACTTCTTCTACTGCAGGAATAATTTCTCCTCGCTTTGCAACTAATACTCTAGCGCCAATTCCAACTCCGAGTTCATCAATATAATCCTGATTATGAAGTGTCGCAAACTTAACAGTAGTCCCTGCAAGGTTGACCGGCTCAATTTCTGCTCGAGGCGTAATCTTTCCAGTTCTGCCAACAGCAAAATCTATTTGTAAAATAGTGCTTTCTTTCATCAGTGCGTCAAATTTATAAGCCCTAGCCCAACGAGGCGAATGAGCGGTTGCCCCAAGTGCATCTCTTTTGGCGAGACTATTTAGCTTTATAACGAGCCCATCTATCGGAAAATCCATCTTATCCTTTTTCTTTTTAAATTCCTCTACTCTTTTGATAACATCTTTTGCTTTTACAATGAGAGAATCTTCTGAGACAGGAAGTTTTTGTGCCTTCATAAATTTCAACATTTCTTCATGGGTTTTCATTTTCCCATAGCCTTCTGGAAAATAGCCATCATATGTAAAAATCTTAAGAGGACGCTTAGCTGTTTGCGATGAGTTCTTATGCTTAATCGAACCCGCAGCAGTGTTTCGCGGATTCGCGTATTTGCCCCCATTCTCTTCGTTAAATTCTTCGAAGTCTTTATAGCCCATGTAAACTTCCCCGCGCACGTAAATCGTGACAGGATCTTTTAATACGAGAGGGATATTCTTGATTGTACGGATATTCGCTGTTACATCGTCACCGACTCCACCAGTTCCGCGGGAAACAGCCTTATCTAGTTTTCCTTTTTCGTAATAAAGAACGATAGAGGCGCCATCAATTTTCCATTCAACAGAATACTCTCCTTCTGTATCGGTCTTAGTAACCCATTCAGTGAGTTCGTTTATGTTATAAGTATTTTCTAGAGACAACACTGGAATTTTGTGGGGTATTTTTTCAAACTCATTATCTATATCAGAGCCTACCACTTGCGTTGGGCTATTAGCAGACGCAAACTCTGGATAATCCGCTTCGAGCTTTTGCAACTTTTTAAATAGTAAATCAAACTCTTTATCAGAAATCTCTGCTTTATTTTTTACATAGTATAGGTTCTGATGATGACGAATCGTTTCTTCTAATTCTCTAATTTGTTTTTCTTGTTTTTCCATAACGAATCTCTTTAATTCATAATCTTACAACTTAGCTACGATTTGTTCGGATAGTTCCCAGAGTTTTTTTGCTAAGTCAGAATTCTCTGCATCCTTTCTTGGTTTCTTTATATTGCAATCTGCGAAGTAATTTCCTGACTCAGAAATAACAAAAGGACTCGTTGCAACATAACATTCAGTAGCCGCTCCCTGCGGAACATTTTTTAAAAACAGGTGCTCTCCAAAACCAAATATTACCTGTAAAACAGGATTCATGCTACGTGCGAGGTTAGTTTTAATTACCCCCGGGTGCACTGCAATGCTGTCTTCTTCGTTCCGGAAAATTTTCTCGCAAGCTCCTTTGCAAATAGGAGGTTGGCAAACTTGGATTGTCCGTAAAAAGTCCAGGCACTGTAATATTTCTCTCCAGCAAGGTTTTCAAAATCTATTCCTTCTTTAGGAGCATTCATATGAGCAGCGCTACTCATCACTACAACTCTTCCTTCTTCCGTCAATTCATCAAGTAGACCTGTGATTAATAAGAAATGCCCGATATGATTTGTAAAAAATTGTAATTCATAGCCGTAAGCTTTTTCGAGTTTGGGCAAAGCCATAATACCCGCATTGCAGATGATTACATCTAGTTTTATTTTTTGCCTTTTAATTTCAGCGATGCAGTTCTTAACGCTAGTAGGATTTGCAAGCTCACATTCTAAGCCAACATGGGATTTGCCGCTAATCTCTTTACAAGCGGATTCTGCTTTTTCTTTTGTGCGGGCGGTTCCAATAATTCTGGCACCTCTAAGCGCGAGCACTCGAATCGTTTCTTTACCGAGTCCCGAATTACAGCCCGTTACCAGAATATTTTTTCCTGCTAAAGAAATTTCTGCCGTAACCTCTTCTGCAGTTGTGCTGTAACCAAAGCCATTTGCGCTTTTGGGTTTTAACATTGCAAGTAATGACATTCTTACCTCTTAAATTAATAATAAAATTTTTTAATTGAGTTGTTTCAAAATTCACAATAGTGAATACTGTCAGTTCGAGCGATAGTCGAGAAGTGCTAATAAAATAAAGGCTTTGATTACTTGTAGTTCTCGACTAACGCTCGAACTGACATTCAATTTCGCAACAAGTCTAATAAATACTAGTAGTTAAAATAGTATCTGCTAAGTAAAGAAAAATTAATGACTGCTATTTCTTGGGATATTCAAGATTAGTCTCTAGAAAATAATCCTTTAATGCCCTCCCAGGCTTTGTTGACATACTCGGAAACGGCAGAGCCTGTAATACCGCCGACCGTTGCGCCTGCCGGTCCACCAAATAGGGTTGCACCTACATAGACAGATCCAATCCATACAGGGTCTATATAAGAGACGTTATCCGGCATAATACCTTTATAAAGAATAGGGATATACAGTGCTTTGCCGGCAATTCCTCCCAACCCAACATAAATTCAAAAATCTATTTTTCGATCGAAACTTATATTCCCAGCCCCATGTGCATCAAGACCCACACCGACCATTTTTAGATTTTGTATTTTAATTAATTTATTCTGTAGCGAATAATCAAGTGTAAGCGATTGAAATTCTGTGTTCTTTCCACGGGGACCTAGAAAATTAATTAATTTCCCGAGGCTAAATATTGGCTTTAGAATATTTGCGTATCCCAGCAGTTCTCCTTTTTTTACTTCGGCTTTTCCGGTTGACCGCAAATTTTCTAAGAAAAGACTAATAGTGTTTCCTGAAGAATAAAAATTCAGATTGGAACTTAAGGCTCCTTTAATATAGGGATTCTTTGTATACTTTCCAATCAGTGATTCCGAGTTAATATCTTTTAATGATACATCAAAATGGTAAGTAGTATTTTTACTTGCGACTACCTTTCCTTTGCAGCTTAGGTGACCAAGAACAACATCTGCATTATTAATTTTAACTCCTATAGAAGAATTAGCAACGTCTAACTCGAGGTTGATATTTCTTATTTCATATAAATCAAATATCGCTCTCTTGCAGATAATACTAATATGTGAATAGAAATTTATATTACTTGTTATGTTTATATCAACTGAACGCAGTATTAAGTAGATGACTTTATAAATATCAGCATACTCCCCCTTGATATTCAAATTTAAAATTACATCATTGGTAAAGGTTAATATACCATTTGCGCTTGCAATAGCACCATTCTCATAATTGAGGCGAATGCTTATAAAGTTAATTTGCTTTGATTCAGGTAGGTAGGTAAATTCAGAATTAGCCGTAATGTTAGGATAAATCGGAGCGCCGAAAAAAAGTAAACCGCTGATAGAAATATCTGTTTTTATATTATATTCATTCTTAAATTTTTCTTTGAATAAAGTGAATTCTCCATTTAGAATTGTATTATCAAAATTCGCACCATAGACTAGAGAATAATACTCCTTTAAGGGCTTTAAGGCAAAATTACTAATTTTCCATTTTGATTCTACTTGAAGAGAATTAAAGGAATAGTCATTTTTTATATATTGAAATTTTGAGTCTGACTTAAAATTTCCTTCTTTGTAGTTTACATCAAAATTTACATTAACTAGACTAATATGATCGCTACTAATTTCTAAAGTATTAAAATAAAACTCTTCTTTGAAATCAGTATTTCTTCTAAAGATGAATTGAATAGACTGAAATGTAATTGTATCCATATTCAAAAAAGTAAAAATTTTCTGAATGCTTTTGGCATTTAATGCTTTTGGTTTAGATACTGAGTCTTCCTTCTTTGAATCAATGCTGGTGGTTAATTCTATTTTGCCTTCTTCTACATGGATTCGATTTAATTCGATTACGCCGAACAAAACTTTCCAAGAAAAGAAAAATTTAATAGTTTTTATTTCTACGTCAAACCTGTTTTCTTCCTCCATCCTATGAATATTTACTTGTTTCAAATTAATCCCGGGCGATGGAAAAAAAACAAGATTCGAATCCTCGAACACAATTTTAAAATCAATTGTAGAGTAAATTTTATCTATGATATATTGTTTATAGAAATCTTTATTTGAATAAAAGGAAATGAATAAAAGAAAGAGAACAGATAGAAATACGATGAAGTAGGTCCGTCGACTTGTAAATCTACGCATGACGCAATTTTTCTATATCACTGCGAACCATAATTTCAGAAATTTTTCTATAATCCAAACTGGGACTCCAGTTTAATTTTTCCTTAGCTTTCGCAGGATTCCCGCAAGCTGATTTTATTTCTACCGGTCTGTAAAACTTAGGGTTGATACTAACCAATAATTCATTTGTCTTATCATCATATGCCTTTAAGTTTTCTGCTTCGCCCTCCCATGTAAGGGTAATATTGATTACACTGTATGCATTTTGAATAAAATTTCGTACCTTAGTTTTTGTTCCAGTTGCGAAGATATAATCTTCCGGCTTATCTGCTTGAAGCGATAGATACATGCCTTCTACAAATTCTTTGGCATAACCCCAATCTTTTTCTGCTTCTAAGTTACCTACTTCTAAAATAGTTTTGTTTCCTAAAAACCAATTTGCAACGTGCAGACTTACCTTTCTCGAAAAAAAATTTTCACTTCTGAACTCAGATTCATGACCAAATAGAATCCCATTAACGCAAAATAACCCGAAAGCATTTCTATAATTAATATTCATCCAATGTGCGTAAGACTTGGCTACTGCATAGGGATTTGCAGGCAAAAGAGGAGTATCCTCTGTTTGTGGACTCTCTTTTGAATTTCCAAAAATTTCAGAACTACTCGCTTGAAAAAACTTAGTATGAGGACTGAATTTTTTTAGTGCTTCCAGGATATGTAAAACGCTAAGTCCATCCACAAGGCTTGTCTCTAGAGGAGATTTAAAGCTTTCGACTACACTGCTTTGCGCGGCGAGATTATAAAATTCATCCGGTTTAATTTCCTTAATACATCTTTCAATAGAATAGGCATCAGCTAGATTAAAATTTACAAACTGAATTGCCCCTAGTATTCCAATTGAATTTAATCTCCAATTAATGAAGTTGTTAGTATCTCTTACACCTCCGTAAACCATGTAACCTTTCGCGAGAAGCAACTTGGCTAGCCATGCACCATCCTGACCCGAGATGCCTGAGATAAAAACTTTTTTCATAACTTGCTCTATGCTAAAATAATAAGTAAAATGTCAGAGTAAATAAAAATATTTAATTTGCGCTGATTCGGTAATTTTTACAGTGACTAGTAGGAAGAGACTATGAATACAAATCGAACTATCTTACTGTTTATTTTAATTTTTACTTTCGTATCAACTATTTTGGCAATGGTGCATATTGCCATCCAGGCAAAATCAAAAATTGCAAAAACAGGGAGTGTAAATATTTTTAGAAATCCACTCGAATCTGCTGCCCTAATTAAAGTGGAAGGGGAAATTCACTCTGGAAAATCTACCTACCAATCAACGGGGGCAGATACAGTTCTTGCAAAACTTCGAGACATTGAAGACAATAATGAGATAAAAGGAGTGTTGATTGAAATTAACTCTCCCGGCGGAACTGTAGGTGCATCACAAGAAATTTTTGAGCAGATCATGTATCTCAGGGAAAAGAAAAATAAAAAAGTAGTAGTCTCGATGAAAGATCTCGCTGCATCAGGTGGATATTATATCGCAAGTGCGGCTGACTACATTTTTACCGAAGCAGGAACTATCACAGGCTCTATCGGGGTAATCACTGTTAGCCCAAACATTTCAGGATTATTAAAAAAATATTCAGTGGAAATGCGAGTTTACAAAGCCGGCAAATACAAAGATATTCTTTCTATGTTTAAAGATTCTACCGAAGAAGAAGTTGAAATCATTGAAGGATTACTTTCCGATACCTATAACCGCTTCATCGCAGACATAGCAAGAGGAAGAAAGAAAAAAGTTTCTCTCATTGAAAAATTAGCAGAAGGAAAAATTTATTCAGGAGAAGCAGCAGTTAAAAACAAACTCGTAGATGAAATCGGTGGAAGAAGAGAAGCAATGAGCAAATTATCAGAATTATGCGGAGTAACCAATTTGAATCTTCTTGAAGATGAGGAATCTCCTTTTGATAGACTATTTAATATTATGGGAACCAAGTTAAGTATAATGTCAGGCTTAGGACAGCAACATCCTTTTAGCATCAAGCAATTAAAATCTCCGATACTTTTAATGATGCCCTCTGCTTTAAGTATCCAGGAATAGGAAAATTTATTTATGAATACATTTATTCAAACACTCACTGAGTTATTTTTAGATAGAGGGGAATTTCTCAGAATGTATAACCCTCTCAATAAGAATGTAAAATTCATTGAGTTCTTTTCGATACTACTTGGCTCTATTTCTCTTTCTATTTCGGCAATTTTAATAAATCCTCCTTACAGTAGCGGATACATCGCATTAATTGCTTTACTGACTCTAGGGAATTATTTCTTTTTATCATTGGTGTCTTCTTTTTTATCTTATTCGATTGATCTTAAAGCAAAGAGTCTAATTAAATCGGGAGACTTTCCTAGCCTTGTATCCTCTGCTCGTTCTTTAAATATAATCTATATTTTTTCTTGCCCTATTGCGGTAGTATTTAGCTTTTTAGGCATACCGTCATTTTCCGCTTTCTGTGGAATATTGCTATTTACCGTTAGCTCCTACATCTGGATATTTTCGAGCTACGCGAATGATATTTATGGGATGGGAGCATTTAGAACTTTTAGAAATAGTATATCTTCGATATTCTTTATATTGTATATCCCTTTTACAATTTTGTTTTATTTCTTAATGAATCTAAGTGTAATTATTTAAAATACTAGGTGGTTAATAATGAATATACTCATAACAAATGATGACGGGATCTCTAGCCCGGGCATACATGCATTAAAAAAATCTTTATCAAAAGAACATAACGTATTTTTAATCTCTCCTGCAAAAGAAAGATCGGCGACATCACAAGCTCTGACTATTTTTCATCGAATGCATGTAGAGAGATTAGACGAAACGACTTATACCGTAGATGGATTTCCGACAGACTGCGTAAACATTGGACTCTTCGGAAGTATTTTCCCTGACATTGATATGATTATTTCTGGAATCAACCGTGGTGTAAATATGGGACATGATGTTCATTATTCTGGAACTGTAGGAGCAGCACGCCATGGAGCGGTTCATCAGCGTTATTCGCTTGCAGTAAGTTCAGGAAATAGGGAAGATGGCTACGATTATGAGAGAGAGGCGGAATTCATAAAAGCTTTGATCGAAGAAAGACTTTCTAACTTCAAAAAAGGAATTGTGTATAATATCAATTTTCCGCTAGAATTTTCTAAAGAAATTTCAGATATAAAACTTACCAAACTAGGACAAAGAACTTACTCGGATCGTTATGAAATTGCGCACATCAAGGACAATACCTATCACTATTTTCTAGCTCTCACTGAACTTGGCTATGTAAATTCCCACGGCTCTGACTTTGAATCTTTCTACAAAGGCTACGTCACATTAACTCCTATCACACTTTATACAACAGATAACGATGAATTCAATCACCTGGAAAACACATTTCATTAATTTTATCAGTGTTCATTCCACCCTTTCGCTTAACGCTCACCTACGCCTTCGCATGGTAATCTTTTAAGAGTCATGCAAGCCGCTAAGCCATACGCAAAGTTCTCCGATGTTTATGACCACGTAATGGGTCATATTGATTTTAAGAAGTGGGCTTTATTTATACTGAATTCCAGTTTTCCGGATAAAATTCCTTCCCGGGTTTTAGATTTAGGATGTGGAACAGGCTCTCTCTTCAAATACTTTCCAGCAACTGCCCAAAAAGCAGGAATAGACATTTCTCCCGAAATGATAAAAGCGGCTAAGATTAATTATCCAAATGCGGAATATCAAGTCGGAGATATTCGAGACTTTCAGTTTAAAACCCCTTTTGATTTAATTACCTGTAACCACGATACTCTTAATTATTTAACAACCCGACAAGACCTAGATAGACATTTTACTTCTGTTCGAAACAACCTAGCGGATAATGGCTATTACTTCTTCGATGTAAGTAGTGAGCTTAATTTAACTCAGAATTTCCATGATCGAATTTTTAGAGAAACAATCGGGAATACTCTTTTTATCTGGGAAAATTCTTACGATGAAAAGAAAAAAGAGATTGTCTCAAGTCTCTACTTCGCTACAGACGACGAAAACGGTTTCCATGAAGTCAAAGAAGTTCATAAGCAGAGATATTATTCGAATGATGAAATTAAACATGCCCTCGAGAAAAACGGTCTCACGCTTTTAAAGATTGGCTCTGATTATAAAAAATGGTCCTATGATAAAAATGCATCTCTTATAAACTTTAAAGTTGTGAAGAGATGATTTTATACCAACCCACAAAAAATCATCTCATACTTTACTTGCAGATAATGAGCAGTAGCCTTATGCCTGGCTTTAAATTGAGTTTTTAGTTTTTCAGAGACGAAGTATTTACTAATTGGATTTAGAAAAAAAGCAAATTCGATATGATCGTTTAATACTGAGTATTCACCACTCCTAGAGAAGCGATGTTCATGTTGGAAGTATTGAAAGGGTCCTGATTTTTGAACATCCACGAATAATTCATTTTTCTTGTAGGCAATATGCTCGGCTATCCAGGTTTTTTTGATGCCAGGTAAAATGCCTACGTTCAAAACTACATGAGTTCCGATTTCAGAAATAGATAGAGGAGCTTCTATCACTTCAACAGATTTATCAAGCCCGACTAAAGTTTCAAACCCAATCGGATCTTCGTGAAATTGAAAAAGCTTCTCTATAGGACAATGGAAAATGGATTTACATTCAAATATAGCATTCATACATCCTAGGCTTTCAATTTAACTTTCAAAGTAAATTCTAATTTATATTTGCAAAAATCTTGAAGATATTTTTGATGAATTCTTATGAAATTAATACTATTGTTAATTCTAATTATTTTCTCTTGTAAAAATCTATCCATCCCAATGATTCCGGATGATTCTCCGAAACTGCACCACACCGAAAAAGGATTTCAAAACTTAGATCCAACCATTGGCGCAAAAGGATTTGGTCCTGTAATTCTCTGGAAACTGGGTAATCTATTCAAATCTATGCCTTCTACTGAGGCTAACGATTACAAAATAGAAACAATCCCGAATGATGGCACAAAGGTGAGAGAAAATAAAAATCGGATGAGTTTGACCTGGATCGGTCATGCAAGCGTATTAATACAATTAGACGGTAAAAATATTTTAACTGATCCAATCTGGTCGGAGCGGTGTTCACCGATTAGCTTCATCGGTCCTAAGCGTTATACAAATCCTGGAATAAAATTAGATGATCTTCCTCCAATAGACATAATCGTAATTAGCCACAACCACTATGACCATATGGATTTACCAACACTAAAAGAACTGGATAAAAGATTTAAACCTACCATTTATGCTGGACTAAGTAATAAAGATTTTTTAAAAAGCGAAGGTCTTACAAATGTTGTAGAATTAGATTGGTGGGATATTCGATTTGACAAAGATTTAAAAATTACTTTTACCCCAACGCAACATTTTTCTGGAAGAGGACTATTCGACAGGGCAGAAACTCTCTGGGGTAGTTACATCATCGAAGGAAAATCCGAAACGATTTACTTTGCAGGGGATACTGGCTATTTTCCTATGTTTAAGG
>JANMOF010000311.1:0-6462 GCA_031368925.1 Leptospiraceae bacterium | reverse complement strand
ACTTTATTCCGACTAGTATTGTTTTGCCGCTAAATGTAAAAAAGGATATTGAAATGTTAATTGAGGTTTTAGCAAAAAATCTAGGATTTAAACCAAAATTGAAATTTCCGGGAGCAGGGGATAAGAAGGCTTTACTTGGACTTGCAACTAAAAACGCCGAAATGAATTTGACTGAGCGGCTACTTGCAACTAAACTCAAAGATCAAACTACTGCGTTAAAAGAATTAAAAGAAAATTTGAAACTAAAGGATTTACCCAGAATCATTGAGTGCTATGATATCAGTCATTTCCAGGGAACAAATCCTGTAGCGAGTGGAGTGATGTTTGTAGATGGAAAGCCTTACAAGGCTGGATACCGCAGGTATATCATGAAAAGCTATGAAGGAATAAATGATCCAGGAATGATGCATGAAGTGATCGCTAGAAGATTACAGAGAATTCAAAATGAGAATGAAGCACTTCCAGATCTAATTGTAATTGATGGAGGGGAGGTTCAGTTGGCAAGAGCGACAGAGGCAGCGGTTGCGCTTGATTTGCACGGACTTCCAATGATAGGTCTTGCTAAAAAACGAGAAGAGATTTATTTTCCTGGGAATAAAATTCCTTATTCATTCGAAATCAATTCCCCTTCAATGCGTCTTTTGCGTCAATTACGAGATGAGGCTCATAGATTTGGTGTAAGTTTTCATCGAGAAAGAAGAAATAAAGCTACCCTGAAAACCGCCTTGGATAATGTTCCCGATATCGGGATACAAAGGAGAAAATCAATTTTAAAATACTTTTTAGGCAAGAAAAAACTGGAAGCCGCAAGTTTAGAAGAATTAAAACAGATTCCCGGGATCGGTGAAAAGTTAGCTCAAAAGATTTTTGAAAATCTAAGATTACAAGTTAAGAAATAATATGAATAATTCCTCACTCATTTTAATTGTGGATGATATTGAGTATAATATCATTCTTCTAAATCAAATTTTACTTAATTACGGTTATAGAGTATTAACCGCAATGAGTGGAAAAAAATGTCTGGAAATTTTAGAGCGGGAATTACCGGACATTATCCTGCTCGATGTAATAATGCCAGAGCTGAACGGATTTGATATTGCGGAACGAATTAAAAATAATGAAAGAACAAAAGATATTCCAATTATTTTTCTAAGCGCAATTTCTGATTATGAAACTAAATTAAAAGGATTAGAAAGAGGTGCTGTTGATTATATTACGAAACCTTACGATGACAGGGAGGTGATTGCTCGGATTCAAATTCATTTACGAATAAAAGAACTCGAAAAAGAAAGAGTGGAACATATAAAAAAATTAGTGGACTTGAATAAGGATAAAGATAATCTCTTACAAGTCATAGCGCATGACATGCGTTCTCCTCTAACATCTATCATGCTCATGTCTGAATTTATGATGGGTGCTGAAAGCGGTATTGATAAGGAAAAACTAAAAAAGTATTCCTCTACAATTTTTAATTCTAGTAAAAAAATTCTTACGCTCATTAATCAATTAATGCATACAAGCAAAGCTGAGGCTTCGAGAGTGGATATAAGTAGATTTGATTTAGTAAAAACTCTTACACATTCATTGGATCTAATTAGTAGACTATTAGATAAAAAAATGATTAAGCTGGAAAGAAATTTTTTTGCACCGGAAATATTTGTAAACCTAGATGAATCTAAGCTAGACCAAATTCTAAATAACCTTCTTTACAACTCAGTCAAATTTACCAATCCCAATGGTTTACTTCAAGTTAAAGTAGAAATAAAAACTGAAACGGACGCAAAGATTTTGCATATATCTATAGCGGATAACGGCATAGGAATTCCCGCCAATATTCTACCGGAAATTTTTGCTAAAAAATTTACCAATCATAGAAGCGGGACTCAGGGAGAAGAAGGGACAGGTCTTGGGCTTTCGATTACTAAAAATTTAGTTCTAAACCTGAATGGAAAAATAGAAATCGAAAGCGAAGAAAAAAAAGGAACTACCGTTCATCTTTACTTTTACAAGTATTGAAACTCTCTATTGTTTTTTTAGAATAGAATTTCTCATTTTCATCTAGTGTTACATTTTTTAGTCGATAGTCGGCTAGCTCGATTATAAAGGCAAGAGATGGGCTGCAGTTCTCTATGAAAAATTTATAAGCAGCAATCCGAGAAATATAATTTCCACTCTCTAGCTTTATAAAGTTGTAGAGAACCTTTCTATCAATATCCCCCAAATTTAGAGTCACATGCCTTGGATGACAATTTTCGATTAATATATCTGGAACATCTAAGTTAGACGCGCAAGATCTCTGTAATCCGCTGATAAAACTTTTATATTCCTTTATCGAATACTTTGCATAATTCGGAGGAAATTTTTCGTTGGATTTTTTAAAGACCAACGGTGGAAGTTCTTTTTTTCCAATGTTGACGTCAAATTTATCTTTCGCTTTATTTTCTATGGTAACATCAAAAAACTCAATCTCCGCAGAGCTTTTATTTATATCTACTTTGCCTTTTGACTTTTCATTTACCTTGATGTCTACATTTCCGATCGAGCTTTCCAATATCGATGCCGTCAAGCTTTCCTTTGACGCATTATTTAGATTAATCGCTAGATTTTCAGTAGATTTATTTTCTACTAGAAGTTTGACTTTACCCACAGCCTTATTGTTTATATCAATCGCCACATTTTCTTTTGATTTGTTTTCCAGGCTAATTTCTAAATCTTCTTCTGTTCGTGGCTCGATATCGACTGACATTTTTCCTGGAATCGATTCATCTACTCCAATCTCTACTTTGTCGAGAGAATCAGCGCTGACACTAATCTCTTTTCTGTCGATGATTTTTGCTGGCTTTCGTTTTGGAACAATTACTACTGGTGGCGGCTGACCTATATTAATCTCGAAATTGGATTTAGCTTTATTTTCGATAGTAACATCAAACTCTTCAACATCTTCAAAGATTGTATTAATATCGACTTTATCTTTTGATTTTTCTGTTACGTTTACATCTATTTTGCCTTTAGATTTATCTATGATACCTACGGACATTTTTTCTTTTGATAAATTATTTACGTTTAATGCCAATTTATCTTTTGATTTATTTTCTACATTGAGGTTTACTTTTCCCGCTGATCTATTGTTTATATCAACTGTAACATTTTCGTTTGATTTATTTTCTAAGTTGATATCTAGTTTCTCTTTTGTTTTTGGACCAATCGTAACAGTAGTTTTTCCGGAGACAGAATCATCCACAGTTATATCTGCTTTCTCCATTGACTCGCTTGTGATTTCAATGTCTTTTTTCTTAATTACTTTTTCGGGAGGCTTTTTTCGGATAAACTTACCCCTTGGATATAGAACTAAGTATTTTTCTTTAAGTAACTTTTTATTATTTGGATTTTCAATTACCAAATCATAAGTTCCAATTTTTAAATTTTCAGTTGGAAAAGATAACAGTCTGTCACTCAGTATTTTAAGCTCTACCGGCACTATTACACCTTGATTGGTGAGGCTAACCTTTGTATTCTCCAAAAAATTATTTCCAGCCAATTCAACTTTTTCGCCAATGTTTAACTCTTGCCTTTCAGAATCTAAAACTGGGATCTGTGAAATGATTACACGTAATGGATTCCAATAAGACCACACTACCGGCTTTTTGAAAAAATTTAATACTGCAATTCTAAACTCATATTTTCCTTTTGGGAGATCTACATAGTAAATATTCTCATTTACATTTGTCTCTAGGATTATTTTATTTTCGGATTTTATTTCTAGCCTGTAGCCATTTGCCGCAGGGATTGCACGCCATTCAATGAAGCCTGTGTCTTTCTTTGCGAGAAGCTCAATCGTAAAAAATATACAGAGAGAAAGCGAAAGTGTGATTATTATTTTCTGGTATAGGCTAAGATTTATTTTTAAGTTTTTGTTTTTCATTATTTATCTCGGTAGATGGTATCAGGTGAGAGGATTTTAATTTCTTCTGGTTTTAGATTTTTTAAGCCGTCATCGCCTAGATCAATTGTAAATTGTCCACTTGCCGCTTTTCCATTTGCATTTTTTTTATCATGCGGAGTTACTTCCCAACGAAAAGTCCCTTCGCTAAGTTTAGAAAAATTTTTAAGTGTATAAGAATTGAGAGTAGTTTTCTCTGTTATTAATGGTTTCGTCTTTTTTTTTGCTTCCATGATTTTTAAAGTATAGTACGCAGCATTTTTAACTTTATCCCATCGAAATCGAATTTGCTTTTCTTTTGAAAGATCAATTTTCCCGGAAGTAGGAGAAATATGCTCCGGCGCCAAACCAGCAATAGACTCATTCTCTATTTTTTTCTTTTCTTCAATTTTCTTCTCTTCTAATTTCTTTTCTTCGATTTTCTTAGCTATGTCTTTCTTTTCTTCTATTTCTTCGATTTTTGCAGGCTCTTTCTTATCTCCTTTAGGAATGTCTTTAGATGGTTTTTCGGTACCTGTCCCAATTGTAAATGAGCTTATATTACTTTTGACAGGAAGTATTCCATCTGAAGCCGGCTTTGTTGTGACCCGCCAGAAATACCTACCTTCTCCAAGACTTGTAATTCGAATTGCATTGGTCTGGACAGGAATCGTTTTTACCGGTGGAGAGAAGTTGGCATTATCCGCTAGTTCAACGATGTATTCGCTGACTGTTTCGCTTGGCGTCCAGGCAAATGTGACATTCGAATTTCCAGCGGATACTGGGATGTTTGCTCCTACTAAAGGGGAATATAGCTGTAAGCCGGATTCTTTTATTAGAATAAATTTTCTAGACTCACTAAACTCAACTACTCCAGAAGGATTTTTTCCACTCACTCGCCAGTAATAGGTTCCAGGTGATAAATTGAGATTAGCCGAGGTTACATTTTGAAGTTTTGTCTCTACCCTTTTGAAGTCCTTTAGTCGACTTAATTCAAATGTAGTATTTGTATTATCCCCTGTTGCTCCCCAGTTAAAGCTAATAGGCGTGGTAGAACTAGTCGTCATGATTTTTTTCTGATTGACCGGTTCTATTAGTGCATAAGGAGCCATTCTTGTGGTTACTCCTGATTCACCAATAGTCGCTATTTCATTTGGTTTGAGGCTTTTTGATTCGCCCTTGCCTTCAATTACAGCAGTTCCTTTATCTAGCGAAACATTAATATTACCCCCGCTTCCAGATGAGTCAATCTTAGCATCACTCCCTGCAAATTTAATTGTTTGATTTTTTGTTTTTACAATTAGCTCTTGGTTTGGGTTTTTTGCTTTAGAATTATTAATTTGAATGGAGCCACCTTCAAAGTTAATATTGGGAGATTTTCCTGTAACATCTAAGTAGATCATTGTATTTTCATCGACCTGGATTTCAGTGCCATCATTTAGTTTGATGATTGCATCAGCCTCAGGATATGTTTTAATTGTATCTTTATTTTTGAGAGGTGACTCCGATTGGATAGAATGCCATACTACAGCAGAATCAAATTTTCTTTGAATGGAATTTATTTTAAATGAAACTGTTCCAATCGATTCGAATGATCCAATGTTGATATTTTTATGCAGATCAAAATAAAAAAGACCTGCAAAGAGTATGATATTAAAAATGAGAAAGGCTGGAATATTCCAGTTTTTATTCCAGGATTTCATATTTTAGTTCTTTCTCCTCATCGTTTGAATCTGCAGATCTTCTTTTCTTTTTCTCTGGCGCCTCATATTCTATGCCGACTAACGTTCTTAAATCTTTAAGATTTTTTACGCAGGATGGGTCATCCTTTCGTCCCAAGACAGCATAGATTGTCTGTGCGTCTTCCTTGCCTTTCACTTTGATAGCTTGCATTTTCTCCACATGAAAAATGTGTTTAACTTTAGAATAAGCTTCTTCTGAAATAAGAATATCTGTTCCAAATGGTTTGTTTAGAGATTCGATTCGAGAGGCAAGATTTACTGCATCTCCAATGACAGTATATTCTAACCTTTCGTTAGATCCAATTTGTCCCGAGATCACATAACCGCTGTTAATTCCAGAGCCTATTTTGATGATTGGTTTTTTGTCGCCACCTCTGCCAAGGTTAAACTTTAGTAATGCTTCTCGCATCATCAGTGTTCCATTGATTGCATTTTCAACAGCCATGTCGTCATGATGAAGCGCGCCCCAAGTTGCCATGATAGCATCTCCAATAAATTTATCTACGATACCATGAGTGGCAGTAATACATTTTACCATTTCTGTCATGTATTGATTTAAAAATTCAACTACTTCTTCTGGTTCTAATTTTTCGGAAATGGAGGTAAATGAGCGTATGTCGGAGAAAAAAATAGCGCAATACTTGCGTTCACCGCCGAGTTTAATCTCGCCCTTCATCGCCATTTCGGCTATGTCTTTATTGACGAATTTGCCGAATGCGTCTTTCATTTTTTCTCTTTCGTCTAAGCCTTTTGTCATGGAGTTAAAAGAATTTGTCAAAATCCCAACCTCGTCGTGAGATC
>JANMOF010000299.1:0-4079 GCA_031368925.1 Leptospiraceae bacterium | reverse complement strand
AAACCTTCATCATTTAATTTTACAATTTCCAGAAGCAATTGAATTTTTTCAAGATTCAGAATTTACAAAAAAATACCTGGCTATCGTAGATCAAATTCTAGCAGATAACACGCGTGATACGTTAGATCCGAAAGAGCGATTTAAAAGGAAGAGAGAAATTCGAGATAGAATCGTAAGCCAGGGTTTAAGCGCATCACTAGCAGATAATTTTTCTAATTTTATTGTAGAAAAAAATTTCTTTAAGAACGAAGAAACCCTTTTAGAAATTATAAAGATAGGTGGTGCAAAAATCTTAGAACTTTTGAATCACACAACAGGCATTAACCGCAATCTTAAAAATATAAAGTATGCCATCAAGAATATTGTTCGAATTGTGCGTGCACTAAAATATTATTCCCATTTAGATCAGGCGAGTCATGCCGATGCTGACTTAATTGAGGGAATTGAAAATACTCTAATTATTTTTCATCACCAATTAAAATTAGGGATTACAATCGAAAGAAATTTACAACCTATTCCACTTGTCCCGTGCAATCTAGACGAGTTAAATCAAGTATGGACAAATATTATTCAAAACGCAATCCACGCAATGAAAGGAAAAGGAGTTCTAAAAGTTTCCTCTTACCTCGAAGAACCTTTTGTATGCATCGAAATTCAGGATAGTGGCACAGGAATTAAACCCGAAATTCTAGATAGAATTTGGGATCCATTCTTTACGACGAAAGACCAAGGCGAAGGTTCAGGACTCGGGCTTGGTATTGTAAAGGGAATCGTCGAAAAACACAAAGGCAAAATTTCTGCAAGGTCGAAGCCAGGCGAAACAAAGTTTAAGATTCAACTACCATATAAAAATTAAAGTTGACTCGAAGTTCTAAAAAAATTTGCATAGTGAATGTAGTATTAACAAGAGGATCAATCTAAATGGAACCATTCATACCCGCTGGCTTTAATCTCGCACTCAATTGGACTGCTGATTTATTATTTCCCGTTCTACTTCGTGCTGTTCAAAATATTAATGAAGTAGTAATCACCGACGAAGACAAAGCAATGCTTCGTAGCTTAAAAAAAGACAGGCTGTTATTTTTTACAAACCACCCTACTACTGCTGAGCCGCCTATCGCATATCATATTGCAAATTTGATGGGAACTCGTTTTAAGTTTATGGCTTCTAGACAAGTTTTCGAATGGAGTGGTGGTATGGTCGGAAAAGTGATTTCCGGGATCGGAGCATTTTCTGTTATCGCCGGTATTCCTGATAGAGAATCTCTCAAAGCCGCAAGAAACGCATTAGCCGCTCGCGAAGGCAAATTAGTATTATTCCCTGAAGGAGAACCTACTAGCGGGGAGAATGACAATTTAATGCCATTCCAGCCCGGACTTGCTCAACTTGGATTCTGGGGATATGAAGACGCAAAGAAATTAGATCCAAATGCAGACGTAACAGTTCTACCTGGATTTATGAAATACATTGTAGACGCTACTGAAAAAGAAGTTAGAAATGATCTAGAAGAATCTGTTCGAAAACTCGAAAAGCATTACAGCATTGATCCCGGACGTAAAAATATTCTGCGTAGGTTTCTCACCATTGGTCGCTACATGATGGAAGAAGCAGAAAGAGAATATGGAATTAAAGATGGCGACAAACATGATTTTGACTACCGCGTAGGTCGTATACGCCATGCAATCTTAGATAATTGTGCTGATAAATTTCAAATCAAAGGTTACAAAAGAGACGATGATGCGATTCATAAACTCCGTCATCTATTTGCAGTAATGGAAATGGTTATGATTAAATATCCAGACAATACTCTTCCAAAACTTTCTGATAAAGAAATCGAATGGTTCAAAAGAGAATGCGTAAAAGCATTTGACTTTATTGTGATTAAGGGCGATTACCTCGCATCGAACCCAACACCAGAACGTTTCTATGAATGGCTTGCACGTTATGAATCTTATATTTTTGGAAAAATTCCACGCGCCCTCGGAGGGGAAGCTGCTCATTTGCCGCGCAAAGCATATATCACATTCAAAAAACCATTTCATCTTTCTGAATACTACGGTGAATACAAAACAAAAAAACGTGCAGCGATTGATTCAATGATGGCGCGTTTACGTGTGGATTTACAAGAGTTGCTTGATTCCTCTATGTATTTGTCACGTCCTCTTGTGAAGCCGTTTGATACTGAGAGTTTGATTTAATACTTAAACGTCATCGCAGAGATAAACATTTTTTCATGGCGGGACAATTCGGAACTATCCGCATAGTCGAATATTGGATCCATTGACCGCCTGTATTTTAATTCAAAACGAAGCATAGCATATTCATTTGGAATATAATCCATGTTCAAAGAAATTGCATCAACTTGAAATCCATTTGGTTTCTTGCCAGGCTCCTTCTGGTATATAGTGCTTTGTTTCACGATCGGAACATTAGCCCCCTCTCTATCTACATAACGTTCTATCCTTCCAGCTATTCTCCATTCCGGTAAAATTTTATATACTACCCAAAGCGTTCCGTCATACCAATGCTTGTATGCACTCGAATGTTTATTATAATACGGATGACTTGGATTAGCCTCTTGTGGAATGAATGGATTGTATTTGTCTGACGCTCCACGAATTTGATAGCCTATATCAAAAGATGCGGCAACTGCAAATTTGTCGGTAATATCATACTGGAATATAAAATTTTGGTAGTAGCGGGTATTGCGAGTGTAGGGAGTATACGGAATTGCATAATTTTTTACGGTTTCTTTCGAATACATATAGACAGTCCCGATCGCATCCGTTTTTGTTGGAGCAGATGTCTCATTTCCGATAAAGTTATTATAAGTGAACTTCATTTTTTCGGAAATTTTATAAGCCGCTTGCATACCGAGGGCTTTGTCTTTATTGTTATCCGTTATGTTTTGCCATCCGTTCATGATATGAAGTTGAACAGAAAGTTTATCGCTAATTTCATGCGATAGGCGCACTCCAGTAGAATAATAAGGTACATTATCCAGAACGATTGCACGGGTATACACCCAGTTATACGCTGAGACCCATGCTTCAAATCCAATGTTTCCCATATAAATTCCAGCATCGAGCCAAGTTCTCTTACCGAGCTTAATTCCTACATAGGCTTCTTGAATATTTCTGACTGAGTTTTGATTGGAATACTTTTGGTTTGTAGTTTCATTCGCATAATTAGCATTAACCGAAGTTCCTGTTTGTAAAGCAAGCCTTGCTCTAAACCTTTCGGCATCTAATTTTCCTTCTATATGAGCGAGGTTAATGGCAAACGTATTGTTTTGAATTGCTTGCGTTGTATAATTTTGCGAAGTTGCCGTCGGTCGGTTCATATTCATATTATAATAACCGTCAACGAATACTCCGAAGTCGATTGGTAGTTTATTACCCAGTTTACTCTGATCAACTTTTATTTCCTGCTCTTTTGCCTTTGGGTTTAACACTTCGTTATCCACAGATGGTTTAGTGTCTTTTGAACTAGTCGTCTCCATTGGTTTTTCTATCTTTGATTCTGGTTGTTTTGCATCCTTTTCAGATTGTGGATTTGATTCTTGGGATAATAATGAATAGCCGTAAATAAATAAAAAGACTGCAAATTTCAGCCTGTTTAAAAAATAAAACTTTACCATATGTGGCATTTTCTAATTTGAGTATGACAATGCAATCTTGAAATGGATCAGCTTGAATGGTTTTAGGTCTTAATTTTACTTGCTAGAAATGAACCTTATCAAAAAGTAGAGCCTAGAGTTGTCATTACTAGACAATTCAGTTTTACATCCTTAACTGAAATCATTATGAAAATACTTTGAATAAACAAACTGAACAGGTAAACATCTTAGTCATTGAAGATGACTTAAGTTTTCTAACTGTGTTCAAGCTATGTTTAGATGACCTAGTTTCTACTTCGCATAGGATAGTCAACTCGTTCGAAGCGATTGAGCAAATTAAGCAGAAAAACTTTGATCTAATTTTTCTAAACATTGACTTACAACCGTTAGACGGCTTTGCCATATTAGAAGAAATTAAGAAGTATACGCCTGATAGTTCTGTAATTGTAATTACCCGCT
>JANMOF010000297.1:0-10580 GCA_031368925.1 Leptospiraceae bacterium | reverse complement strand
CAATAATGCGGGCAATCTTGAAAAATTAGAACTCGCTTATCTCTATGGAGCAGATGCTACTTATTGCGGCGTTCCCCGTTATTCGCTACGTGCTAGAGAAAATGAATTTACTCTCGACCATTTAAAAACTGCTGTAAACTACGCACACGAGCGCGAAAAGAAAATCTATTTTACAATCAATGCATTTCCAAGAAATTCTAAACTGGGAAGTTATCCGAAATACCTAAAAGAAATGGCTAGCTTAAAACCGGATGGATTTATCATGGCAGACCCCGGACTTATTTATATGACAAGAGAAATTGCTCCCGAAATTGACATCCATATTTCTGTTCAAGCGAATACTATGAATTATGCGGCTGTGAAATTTTGGAAGTCCATTGGTGCAACGCGTGTTATCCTCTCTAGAGAAGTTAGCATTCAAGAAATAAAGGAAATTCGTGACCAGGTTCCGGATATGGAGCTTGAAGTATTTGTTCATGGAGCTGTTTGCATTGCTCATAGTGGAAGATGTCTTATGAGTAATTATTTTACTCATCGAGATGCAAATCAAGGTGCTTGCAATAATGCGTGTCGGGATGAATATAAAATCTTTGTCACCAATCCAAGACAAAACGACGAACCGATGGAAATCATTGAATCAGAAGAAGAAGGAACCTTTCTTATGAATTCAAAAGATATGCGAGCCATTCAATACTTAAAAGAAATTAGAGACGCTGGCGTAGATTCCATTAAAGTAGAAGGTAGAACTAAAAACGAATACTATGTAGCGTTAGTTGCTAGAAGCTATCGCAAAGCATTAGACGATTTACAGGCTGGAAGAGAGTTTAATCCTGATTTGCTTGTCGAATTAGACAAAGTTGCTTCTCGCAGATACTTTTCTGGATTTCTTACTCGCGGTATGGAAGACCAAGTTCCCGAAGAAGAAAAAGAATTTCAAAACTATGAAGTAGGACATTCTTATTTACAATCGCAGATGTTTGCGGGTAATGTCAAATCAGTCAGTGAAGGTCTTGCAACCTTTGAAATCAAAAATAAAATTCAAGTTGGTGATTCTGTCGAAGTATTTCAACCAGGAGAATTTGAATCCCAAAGTTTTGTTGTAGAAGAATTGTATTTTAGAGGAAATAAAAAAGAAGTTCTAAGTGGAGGAATGGGAGATGTGCAAATAAAAATTCCATTTCCAGTGGCAAATCATTCTATTCTAAGTGTAGTCAGACAACCCGAAAGGATAAAGGCAAAATGAAAAAATTAATCTATATTTTTATTTCTTATAATATCGTAGTTCTTGGTTTTCTTGCCGTTTTAAACTATACCCCGCTTGCTCATAGTTTTTCTCTCCCCTACTTTGGGATAATTGGAACTAGCCGCTGGATTGGAATGCTCTTTGGAATCTTCTCTTTGAATTCCGTCTTTTCTTTGGGGCTAATCCTTGTTCTCCAAAAAATGATTACAAGAGAATCTTTTCATGAGAACATAATTCGAAATTACCTCCTACTAAGTATTGTTCTCATGATCTGGGCGACTTTCAGACTTAGTAACACAGTCTGCATTGAAGGGGAATGTAAAACAGGAGTTGGTAAACTTGCCTACAAAACAGGTGAAGTCTACGAAGGCGATCTAGTTGACTACCAGGCAAATGGAGTCGGAAAGATTTACTATCTAAACGGTGATATATATTCCGGTGACATGAACGCAGGCAAACCCCACGGCAAAGGCGTATTAACCCTTAACAACACAAACGAAAAAGGCACCATCGAATCCATCTGGTATGAAGGCAAACTAAACGGCGAGGCTAAGAAGACTTTGCTTCCTGACAATAAGGTGGAGTATTTAATTTATCGTGCGGGCAGGATAAGTGAGAAATGATTTTACAAATTGCTAGCGTTAGCGATCAACTGGATGAGCAGGAATGGCTTCATCGTTCCTGCTCAGGAAGGCGAGCGCGGCGGCTTTGGTGTAATGTAGAGACAGGTCTCAGACCTGTCTCTACGACGATAAGGCACCGCAACGCCCAAATAATCTTCTTTACAAACGAGCGCGTATCGATTTTTTAAACTTATGCAGACAATTTTAAAAACAGAAGTGACCGAGTCCGATTTAATCGAATCTACAAAGGGACTAGGCAAGGTTTATATCGAAACCTATGGGTGCCAGATGAACGAGTATGATTCTGGAATCGTAAAAAGCCTAATGAATAAAGCGGAATACTTGAGCACGGAAGATGTGGAATCATCAGATATTATTTTTTTAAATACTTGTGCTGTGCGCGAAAACGCTCATGCAAAAATTTATAGTCGTCTGCAAAATCTTGGTTATTTAAAAAAACGAAATCCTAAACTTGTAATTGGTGTTCTCGGTTGTATGGCACAAAATCTAGGAGATGACTTATTTCATCAGGAACTCCCGCTTGATTTGGTTGTGGGTCCCGATAACTATCGCGATCTCCCAAGTCTAATCGAAAAAATTCGTAGCGGTGAACAGCGAGTTAACCTAACCCGGCTTTCTAAAATTGAAACCTACGATGAAATTGAACCACAGGTAATCAACGGCATACAAGCATTTGTCACGATCATGCGCGGTTGTAATAATTTTTGTACTTTTTGTGTGGTTCCTTATACACGCGGGCGTGAGAGAAGCCGAGATGTGTCGTCTATTGTTGAGGAAGTTAAAAAGCTAGTAGACAAAGGAATTAAACAAGTTACTCTACTTGGTCAAAATGTAAATTCCTATCGGCAGGAAGAAAAAGATTTTGCCTACTTGATAGAATCAATTTTAAAAGAAACTACGATTGAACGAATCCGGTTTACTTCTCCTCATCCAAAAGACTTTCCAATGCATTTACTTAAGCTCATGGCAAGCGAAAAACGTTTTTCGTCTAATATCCATTTGCCTCTGCAAGCTGGAAATACACGAGTTCTAGAAGCAATGAAAAGAACTTACTCAAAAGAAGAATTTTTAGATGTAGTGGATGAGATTCGTTCTACTGTTCCTGATTGTGGAATTACGACTGATATCATTGTAGGATTTCCAACGGAAACAAAAGAGGAATTTTTAGACACACTCGATGTTGTTAAGAGAGTTCAGTTTGATATGGCATTTATGTTTAAGTATTCCGAAAGAGAAGGAACTGTTGCGAAAAGACTTATGAAAGATGATGTAAGTGAAGATGATAAATCGGCACGACTCACAGAACTAGTCGAATTACAAACTGGAATTTCTGATTACCAGAACAAACTAAGAATAGGCAACACATTTGAAGTTTTAGTAGAAGATAGGTCTCGCAAATCCGCAAAGGAACTGTCTGGTAGAACCGATAGCGGTAGAATGGTAGTATTCTCTTTGCCTGAAAATAAATCAGTGGAAGAAATGATTGGAAAAAACGTCTCTGTTAAAATAGACTCAGCTACGAGTGCAACCTTAAAAGGAAAGATAATATGAACGAAGTAACTATAACACAAATACTAGGATCTGTTGAAATCACAGACGGCGGGAAAAAAATTCCAGCAAAAAAAGGAACTAAGATTTCCCTCGAAGCAAAAATCAAAACTGGCTCTAATGCAAAAGTAGAAATAGAAGTAAATGGTCAGACCTACATGATTCCAAATGATCAAAACATCACTGTAAAAGATATTATCAAAGCCGGGGGTGGAAGTTCTGACCCAACTCAAGCGGCAGGCGTAAGAGGGTAATCGAATTTACCGCATTGGACTTGACGCAAGACCTCTCTCTACCCGTGTTTCAGGAGTGGGTAGACTTATTGCAGAAACAATAAGGCATTTTGCGGATAAGAAGAATTATACGTTTGTATTATTTAGCCATCTTCCTATTCATGAATCTCATAAAAGTATATTAGAACTTCCTAATATTGAATTTCACCAGGGGAAAGGAGTTCTTTCTAAAAAAGGGGCAACTTACTTTAACATAAGTCTTCCTTTATCTTTATCCAAATACAACCTGGATTTATTTTGGGGCTCACAACAAGTAATCCCTCCCCTCTTCTTTTCCAAACTTCCAATCGTATTAACTTATTGTGATTTGGTTTTGTATAAATATCCGGAGACTATGCGTCTGTTAGCCGCTATTCAACAAAGACTTGTGCAGGGTTACTCCGTTAAGAAAGCGGACTTTATACTTTCTATTTCTGAGCAGACAAGAACTGATTTAATTGCACATTTTCGATATCCACAACATCAGACTGGTGTTGCCTATCCTGGCGTTGATATAAAGGAATCAATCAATTTAAGCTTAAAAACGCCGTCGGACGTTATTCAAAAAATAAAAAAGCCTTACTTACTTTCTGTCTCAACTATTGAACCTAGAAAAAATTATCCATTTTTATTAGAAGCATTTAAAGCCTACCGCAAGCTAACACCTACTAACCGCTTGAACTGGGTTATTGCAGGAAAAGTTGGCTGGGAGAAAGAAAGCTTTTTAAGCGAACTAAAAAAAGAAATTAATGAGCATAACGATATTATCCTCTTAGACAATGTAAATGATATTGACCTACATAATCTTTATAAGAATTGTGAAATATTCTTATTCGCTTCTGTCTATGAAGGATTTGGGATTCCACTGCTCGAAGCACTCGCCCATAAAAGAAAATGCATTGTTTCTGATATCCCAACATTCAGAGAAATTGGAAAAGAGAAAATTTCTTATTTAAAAACAGAAGACGCTACAGTTTGGGCTAAAGAAATTATTGCATTAGAAAAATCTAATATAGTTCCCAAGATTGACTTAGATTTTTTTAGCTGGGAAAATTCTGCCCGCATCACGAAAGAAACTTTCGATAAAGTTCTGAGAGTAAAAAGTGCGAGATAAAGAAACTATAGAAAAACTCTGGGGAATTGCTTCGAGACTTCCTTTCGATTCAAAGTATTTCATAGAACTAAAGCGCGAAATTAAAATTTGCCCCTCTGAATACTTCGAAAAAGAAATTCAGTACTTCGTTTTAGAGCTAGGCTCTGGCTGGGGAGAAGTCGCGATTGAGCTTGCCAGAAAGCATCCAACGACAGGCTATATTTTAATGGAAAAAAACCGAGATAGGCTACAAGTTACAGTCCGCGAAATCGAAAAATACAAACTTAAAAATATCAGGCTAATTTGCTGTAACTTCAACTGGTTTCTAAAAGAATTGTTTATAGAAGAAAGTTTCCATAGAATCATTTTGAATTTTCCTGATCCCTGGCCTAAAAAAAAGCATTGGCACAATAGGACTATAAACTCAGAATTTATCTCTAGTATTCACTCTTTATTAAAACAGAAAGGTTTATTCTTATTTGCCACGGATCATGGCGGATACGGAAGATTTGCTATTCGAATTTTTCGTAAGTCTATTCTTTTTAAACCTGTTGGTTCCGAGTATGTTTTTATGAGAAAAGAATTTCCT
This sequence comes from Leptospiraceae bacterium, assembly GCA_031368925.1. Taxonomy (GTDB): domain Bacteria; phylum Spirochaetota; class Leptospiria; order Leptospirales; family Leptospiraceae; genus UBA2033. The sequence continues at coordinate 5,191 of JANMOF010000297.1, read as the reverse complement.
ATTTCAAAGTTTGAAAAAGAAAAGCAGTTGGAGAATAAAACAATCTATTACTTGGAAAGAGAGAAACTGTGAAATTCAAAACTTTACTTTTTGGCTTAGGACGAATAGCCTCTACTCTTGAAAAAGATCTCTTGCGTTATCACCCCTGCACACACGCGGGAGTTTTATTTTCTCGTTTCGGTAAAAAGCATTTCGATCTCACTGCAATCTATGATACAGACGAAGACGCTATTTCCGATTTTAACAAACAATGGAAGCTAAAGACAGATACCGTCAAATCAACATTAGCCGACATCAAGAAGGAAAAATTTGATTTAGCTGTCATTGCAAGCTCTTCAGAGGCTCACTTTGAAAATGCAAAGCTTGCTATTTCCCTTGGAATTAAAAACCTCCTCATCGAAAAACCTGTATGCATGAATACAAAAGAATTAAATGCGATAGCCGCCCTACGGAATAACAATAAATTAAGAATCTGGGTTAATCATGAAAGACGCTATCATTTTCTCTATAAATATGTAAAGGATTTAGTGCAGTCTAAAGCTTATGGAGAACTTAGAACCATTCGTGCATCAGTCTTAACATCTTTTCGCGATCCGGGAAATGCATTCCAAGAAGGCGGAGGTCCCCTTCTTCATGATGGAACTCATGCTGTGGATTATATTGATTATCTTCTAGAATCCAACCCAGTTCATGTGACGAGCAAATTATTGAAAGCAAGTCCAGCAGCAAAGATAGAAGAACAAGCGCTCGCAGTATTAGAATATCCCGAAAGTGTTTTTGTATTTCTCGAAGCCGGTGGTATGAGAAATTATTTTCAATTTGAAGTAGATATTCAAACTGAAAATGCGCGGTTTATTTTAAGCAATGATGGACACCAGTTCTTTGAAACAAAAGCCTCCAAGCTTTACAAAGGCTTTCGAAGTCTAACTCCAATGCAGCTTCCCAAAATTCCGAAACAATTATCTAATCCCTGGGTAAACATTTACCGAGAAATAGAAAGTGCATTATCAGGAAGATCGAGCGAAATTTTAGGCTCTCTGGAAGCCAACCAGAGAATTTTTTCCACAATCCAGGCGATCTACAAAGGCAGAATTTAGCTTGGTAATTTTAGAAACCAAGACATAAGAAATTCTTGCTTTTCTTTGAATATGCTAGTGACTGGTAATACTTTTATAAAATGAACCAATTTATTGACAATACACTCAGCACCGAAGTATTTTCCTATAGAAATAAGGGGTATTTTGCCCGTTTTTTATTGGTTTATGGCTTTGTAATAAAACGCTCTGCTAAACTTCTCTGGCACTATAAGATTATGAAACGCGTATTGCCTGCTGAAAAAATCCAAGCTCGAGAAGAAGAGATTTATTCCAAGTTAGGAAAAGAATGCAAAGAACTTTTCTTAAATCTTGGTGGTGTTTATATTAAACTTGGTCAATTTCTGTCCAATATGGGGCATATTTTGCCGGATTATTTCATCTCCGCCTTCAAGGATTTGCAAGATAGAATTCCCCCTCACTCATTCGAGGAAATTAAGCTTCGTTTTTATAAAGAAACAAACCAAAATATTGAAGAAGTTTTTCCAGAAATAAGTAAAACGCCATTAGCCGCAGCGTCCACCGCACAGGTTTACGTAGCAAAGCTCGGGGAAGAAAAAGTTGTTATCAAAATTCTTTACCCTGGAATCGAAAAATTAGTAGCGAAAGATTTAAAAACCGTTTTATTCGTAATGAAGCGAATCAATCGTTACTTGGTTACATTTGACTATAAGCAAATTCATAGCGAAATAAAAACCATTATCACAAGAGAAATGGATTTATCAGAGGAAGCTAAATCCATCGAAAAGATGGCAGCCTATTTTGCATCTGAACCAGATTATGTATTTCCAACGGTATATCACAATTACACCACGCAGGGTATTTTAGTTACAAAATTTATTGAAGGCGTAAAAATTTCAGAAACAAGATCTGTAATCAAACGAAACGCAAGAAAATCGCGTCCATTGGATTTACTTGTTCGTGCTTATATCCTAATGGTATTTCAATATCGTTTTTTTCATGCCGACCCTCATTCCGGTAATTTAATATATACCACAGATGGTAAACTATGCTTTATTGACTTTGGCGCTGTCAGTGAGGTAAATGAAATTACTGCCGTATCGCTAAAGAAAATTATTTCCTCTGCTATGAGTAAGGACTACTATGGTGTTGTCGAAGGCATGGAAGAGATGGGATTTTTCGATAAAAATGTCAACAAAGATAAATTAGAACAGATTGTGAAGTTTGCTCTTGAAAAATTAGAACGATTTGTTACTAATACAGATTTCTTCCGAAATATTTCTATAGAACAGTTGAATCCTGAAGAAGCTTATATTTTTCTAAAGGGAATTAACTCTAGTCTATCAGAAATTTTGAAAATCGCAAGAGTTCCATCAAATTACGTTATGCTTGAAAGAACTCTCGGACTCATCATGGGAAATATTGCAATACTAGATCCATACCGCTCTGTATTTGATTATGCTGAAAACTATTTTCAGACGATTGCAATCGGGGAAACCGGAATCATTGATAAGATGCTCAGTGATGAAGGCAAAGAACTATTAACCACTTCTTTTTTAATCCCGGGTGAGCTTCATAAAGCCCTTTTAACTCTCAATAGAGGGCGATTGGTGATTCAAAATAAAGACGTTGAAAGACAAACTGATGTAATGTTTGTCTTAGGCAATCAATTCCTCTATGCCTTGGTAGGAATTGCATCTGTGCATTTCGGTAATTATTTTATGAGTTTTTATAATCTATATCCTTCGTTATTCTTTTATACATTGTCAGGAATAAGCGGGCTATCTTTATTAGCCTCACTCATTAAAAATCGTTCAGGAAAATTTTGAGGTAACTAAATTGTATAATGAATCAATAGCCTGCGGTTCATGCCCACCGCTAGGTGTAACCCCCCGATCAGCAAGGGGCAAGCTGGTCACTCACCTTGCTTAAGGTGAGTAAATTTTATTAAAAAATAAATTAAGGAATCACACCATTGAAGTTCTTCGAAAAAAAAATCTTGGAAGTTATTAAGCCTCAGTATATTATTTTTATTCTACTAGGGGTAATTATCGATCTCGCAACAAAGTATTGGGTAGTTCAAAATTATTCTTATCACAATAGCGAATGTTACATGGGAGAGTTCTTTTGTATGACTCTTACGTTTAATACTGGCTTTGTGTTTGGAATTTATCAGAATAATTCTATTATTTCTTTATTCTCAACTGCATTTGCCATTATCTTCTTAATACTATACCGCTGGAAGAATTTTGAAATTGGAAATGCCTGGGGTTGGAATTTAGTAATGGTTGGAGCATTTGGTAATTTTATTGATAAGTTTTTTATCAAAATGCCAAGGGGTGGTGGAGTTAAATTTGGATTTACCCCCATCGAACATGGTGAATTTATTGGTGTCGTAGACTTTTTAGACTTTGACTGGCCTGACTTTCTACTCTTCTCACGCTGGCCTGCTTTTAATTTTGCTGATTCCTGTGTATCAGTTGGTTTAGTAATTTTAATTCTTACTATGAAAGTAGAAGAGCCTGCAAAAATCGAAGAAGCAAAACCGAAAATTTAAATCTCATTTTTAAAAAATATTTAATTTTTGACAAACATTCAAAACAATTGACTCATGGTGAAATGGAAATATTTAACAGGAGTCAAACATGTCCGAACCCAAAATAGCCCAGAAAGGTCCCTACCCAGTAGATGTAAAAGAAGGCGAGAAGAAAGCATGGTGTATCTGTAGTCATTCCGCCAAACAACCATTTTGCGATGGGGCACATGCTAGGAACCAAACTGGAATGAAACCAATGATGTGTCAAATTGCCCAAACAGAAACCGTCTATTTTTGTGGCTGCAAACATACAAAAAATCCTCCCTTTTGCGATGGAACCCACAATAGTCTATAAATTCATTTGACGCTTATGTCCGCTTAAATATTCTGGCATAAGCAATGGCTTTGTAGCTCAGTTGGTAGAGCAGAGGACTGAAAATCCTTGTGTCGTAAGTTCGATTCTTACCGAAGCCAGTTTGCCACCTTCCTTCTTAGCAAAAATTCAATTTACGAATTTTTTTATTTACGAAAAATCGAAATCTAAAGCATATACTATTATTAAAGTTATATTTTTATTAGGATGTACTATGGCTGTTGAAATCAAAGTGCCTGAAATGGGCGAATCAATCACGGAAGCAACGTTACTTAATTGGACAAAAAAACCAGGCGAAGCAGTTAAAGCAGATGAAATTTTAGCAGAACTAGAAACTGATAAAGTTACAATGGAAGTTCGCGCTCCTGCTACTGGAGTTTTAAAAGAACAAAAGAAAAAAGCAGGTGAGACAGTTTCTGTTAGAGAAATTATTGGACTTATCGAAGAAGGGGCAACAGCTACAGTAACTGCACCTACCCCACAATCACAACCAGTAGTTGAAACCAAACCACAAGTAGCCGCTCTAAAAGCTGATACCAAGAATGAAACTCTTCCTCCATCGGTAAGAAAAATGACAGCAGAAAATGGAATTGATCCTAGTAATGTCGCAGGTAGCGGCAAACACGGACAAGTCACTAAAGGGGATGTAATTTCTTATATAGAAAATAAGCCTGTCGCCACTACCCCAGCACCTGCAAAGGTTACACCCCGTAATACGGGCGAAAGAGAAACTGTCGTTCCAATGTCTCGCTTGCGTAGAGCTGTGGCTGACAGACTAGTAACCGCACAACACACCGCCGCAATTCTGACAACATTTAACGAAATTGATATGTCAGGGGTGATGAATCTAAGAACTCAATACAAAGATAAGTTTAAAGAAGAGCACAACGTTGGACTTGGATTTATGAGTTTCTTCACAAAAGCAGCAGTAGCCGCTCTAAAAGCATATCCTGCGGTTAATGGAGAAATCCGTGACACTGATATTATCTATAAAAATTATTATGATATCGGCGTAGCAGTTGGTGGACCGAAAGGACTTGTAGGTCCTATCGTTCGTAATGCAGACCGATTATCATTTGCAGGAATTGAATCAGAAATTGTAAGACTTGCTGGTCGTGTGAGGGATGGTAAAATTTCTCTTGATGAAATGCAAGGTGGAACTTTTTCTATTTCCAATGGTGGAACATATGGCTCCATGATGTCTACGCCTATTTTAAATTACCCGCA
>JANMOF010000276.1:0-4224 GCA_031368925.1 Leptospiraceae bacterium | reverse complement strand
AATCGCAAGAACAGGAATCGCCGGAAAGAATATATGGAAATAAGCACCAATAGCCGCAGCAATCGCAGGAGGAGCAAATACAAATTCGATAATTTGCGCAACACCCGCAATATAACCGAGGTGATGGTTTAATGTCAAGTTGGCGTAGTCAAACGCACCACCCGCTTTCGGTATCGCGCAGGCAAGCTCCGTATAACTAAACGTAAACGCTATATACATTACCATCACAAAAAAAGTCGCGATTGAAAAACCCAGACTTCCACCTTTCGGTAATCCAAGATTCCATCCAAAATACATTCCGGAAATTACATAGCCTACGCCGAGTCCCCAAAGTAAAAATGGACCTAGATTTCTTTCTAACTTACTCATCGTGCAACCTTCCTTGAAAGATTTTTAAATAGGAGTTTTTAAATAACCCATTTTCATCCAAGCAGTTTTTTATTTCCAAAGAAAGTTTCCGATATCTAATTTTTCTTTTTGTGCGGCGCTCTGTAAATTAGAATCTGCGGTTAAGAACTCTATGTCCATTTCAATTTTTTTTGCTAATAGAATTGCTGTTGCGAGATGAATTGCATCAAAGCCTCTTAAAAGATGCTTGTCATGAAGACGACTCAATTCAGAATTTAATTTTTGATCAGCGCTTACTTTAATCATGGATTCCCAATCATCTTTAAAATTCTTCGAGATTTGTTTTTTGATTTTATCAGAAAATCTATCCATCTTTTGTTTTTTGTGAATGGCTCCCAAAATCTCAGAATAGCCAACCTGAGAAATCGCCAAATACTCCGCATCATTCCAGATTTCTATTATATGATCAGAGCCAATTTCTTTAAAATACTTTTTTATGAAAACACTGGAATCGAGGTAAATCAACATTATCTACTCTCTAATAATAAATCAGAAGCAGTCTTCCTTCCCTTTGATTTGAATGGCAAAGTTTTTTTATTCGTTTTCTTTTTTTGAGGTAGTTCAATTCCCCCTTCTTCGGCAAGCTTGTATAGCTTTTCCTTGACGGATTTTTTTTGAACAGGTTCACGAATGAGTCTTGCGACTGGTTTTCCATGCTCTGTGACAATTACATCGACACCGGTCTTAGCTTCCGCAATATACTGACTCAATTTTGACTTCAAATCTCTAACGCCTACTAGTATCATTCTCAACTCTCTTTGTAACTACATTTTTCAGAATATAGTTACAATGAAAATAAGTCAAGGTTTTTATTGTGAGAGATATCAGGTTGCAGAATGGAGGTGAAGTGTGTGATTCTTAGCATCGTATCGAAGCATCGGAAAGGGGCTAACTTATATTAAGCTTGACAAGAACTGAAAAGTTGGGGATAGGTGATTATTATAAAAGAGGATAATTTAGAATATCCAAAGAAAGTATTCAATCATATCGACTAATTATACTTTCGTATAATGTCTCTTTAATCCAGAAATTTCCTTTTTCTCTGATTCCATCCAGAAATGGTTTTATCGTAGATACAATACCTTTCTCTTTTGCTAAAATTAAGCAGCCTATAGTGCCTAACGCATCAAGATCATGATATTTACAAAGAGATCGGGCTGATAATTCATCAAGTAGAATAAGTCGAATTTTTAATTCTTTTGCAAGAACAATGGCTTCCGCTTCTCCATCATCCAAATCAATTTTTAGATTATTCGAAAATGTATCGTTATGTATTTTCTGAACTTCTATAAAATTCGAATTTAAAACTTCTTCGACTCCTTTAAACTTTTTTTCTTTCTCTTTGATTTCTTTCGCAACTGCTTCTGGAATTATTATCCTACCGAAAAGTTTTTCTAAGATATCAAGTCTTTCTATAGAATAGAAATTAATGAGAGGTGTTGTATTGGAAACTATCAAGATTATATTTATAAAGTGCGAATAGTCTTTAAATCTTCTTCAAAATCTTCTACGTCATATTGTCTTGGGATTTTTCGAATTCCTAATAAATCATGAAAATCCCATTTGCTCATTTCTGCCAGACGACGCGCATTACCAAAAGAGATTAGCCCCTCTCGATAAAGCTGAATCGCTAGTTCTTTTTTTAATTCATTTTTCCAATGCTGCCTTGGAACTTTAAAACTGATTAACAATTCTTCCGGAATTTCAAGCGATAAAGTTTTCATAAGTTAAATGTATAGTGCAGAATTAGTTTGTCAAGTAGAAATGGGGCTGGCACTTTTTCCTTTTCCGAATTGGTTTTACCTATTCCCGACTTTGTAGAACTTGATTTATTTTTCTGTGTTGCACCCCTCTCCTTCCACCCTGCGCTTGGTCGCGCCCAACGCCTTCGCACAGAAAGAGGTAACTCTTTAGTAGTCCAAACTAAGTCTTGCTACGATAGGTAAAATTTATATTTCTAGATTTTCTTTTAGGATTTTATTATATAAATCAATATGAATCCAAAATCGAGATTTAGTTTTCATTTCGTCGAGTAATTGCTTTATCTCTTTGATTATACCTTGCTTTTTTGCGAGAATGAGACAACCAATAGTTCCTGTAAATAAAAGACCATGATATTCGGCTTGATTACGACCAGCAATTTCGTCTAGTAGAAGTAATTCGGCATTATTCTCAATTGCTAATGTGATTGCTTCAGCTTCTCCATTGTCCAAGTCAATGCTTAATGATTTAAATGTGTTTTTATTTTCAATTTCCCTAATAGAAATAAACCCTGAACGAAAAATTGATTCTATATTCGGAAATAAATCTTTTTTTTCTTCAAGTTCGACTTTCACTGCTAATGGAATACTAATTTCAGTAAAAAGTTTTTCCAGAATATCTAATCGACCAATTGTGCAGAAATTAATTAAGGGTGTGGTGTTCGATACAATCACTTAGATTCATTCCATTTTTGTAAATTAGAAATATCTTTTTCGTAATCCTCGGTACTGTATTGTCTTGCAATTTGCCTTTCTCCCAGTAAATAGTGAAATTCTATTTTGCTAATACCAGCAAGCCGATGCGCGTTTGCAAAACTGGTAAGACCTTCTCGATACAATTGCAATGCAAGTTCTTTCTTCAATTCACTTTCAAGAAACTTTCTCGGAATCTTTACGCTAAATAAAAATTCTTCCGGAATTTGTATTGAAATAGTATTCATTTTATCTCCGTCTCTTCTAAGCAAAGATTACCATTCAATATATCTTTCTGTCAAGGAATATATTATCATACTTTGTGGTTTCATTGTAAATATTTTACAGGTTGCGGGGTCTTTTGTTTTAAGGCAAGGTTTTTTAGTGGTTGGTGGACTTTTGACCTATCCCCACACTCTACAGTAGTGTGGAATACTCCGAAGTAGCCCCTTTCCGAAACGGAAAGAGGACTTTTTCGTATAGATAGTGAAGCGAAATTTTTTTGAAAACTAAAAAAGTCGCCTCTTTCCCTGCTTGTGCTGAGCGGAGTCGAAGCATCGGAAAGGGGCTAACTTAGATTAAACTCGACAATTACTGAAAAGTTGGGAATAGGTAAGTATACGAAAAAGGCTAACGTATAAATAAGCTATTGCAATAAAATTTAAGTCTACTTTCTACAACAATAAGCCTTTGATCCAGTAACACACTTTGAACCGCAGCCTTCAATTTCACTATTGCAAGATGACCGTTTTAACTCTGTCCAATCAGGCGGACATTCGCCAGAACATACTGGAGCAGTTCCAAACCATGCACAGGAATTATTTTGTTGCGCATTTGCTTTTTCCAAACAATTGCTTATAACGAATAACAACACGAATCCTAAACAAAAAATCTTTACTGATTTAGTAATCTTCTTCATACATCTCTCCTAACGAATAACTCCCATTATTCGCATTAAATTAAATTTTATACAACAACACACTTCCGCATAACGCTCATTTTTCGCTTTAAAAAATTACTGACATCCGACGAGTTTTCGAATTTTGTTATTACCGCTTACGTAGACATTCCCGCCGCTGTCAATTGCAATTCCTGCAGGAGAATAAAAGCTTGCCGCAGTGCCTGTTCCATCTGTTGAACCTAATAAACCAGAACCAGCAAGAGTAGTCACTACTCCGGCTGATGTAATTTTCCTAATTTTATTATTCTGAGAATCAGCTACATAGATATTCCCACCGCTCTCAACTGCAATTCCTAGAGGAAAATTAAAACTAGCCTCTGTCCCAGTTGCATCGGTTGAACCTGATAAACCAGAACCAGCAAGAGTAGTCACTACTCCGGCTGATGTAATTTTCCTAATTTT
>JANMOF010000286.1:0-5576 GCA_031368925.1 Leptospiraceae bacterium | reverse complement strand
TACCCATTCTCAAAAGTAAATTCTGAATTAAAATTGGATACTCTGCTTTTGAGAATGGGAAATAATTATGGGAGAAGTTGAATGCAAATTAGTTGATTGCGCTAGAAAGAAAATCATTTGAGGTAAGAAAGGAATTGTGTTGGGGTTAATCTAAATAAACTTCTCAACTGGAACTTCAAGTATTAGTGAAAGTTTCTTGGCAATTTCTTTACTGATACCTCGTTTACTACGTTCCATTTCTGATATATTAGATGGAAGGACACCAAGTTGTTTTGCTAATTTGCCTTGTGATAATCCTTTATTCTGGCGGTAGATTTTTATGTTATCAGCGGGAGTAATCTTATTTTTAATTTCCTTATACCATTTTGTATTCTTGGCGGTAAGGGAATTATCATTGTAAGCCACTTTCTTATTTGAGATTATTTTGTATTCGTTCCCATATTCTTTCTTTAGAAAATTTTCTAGTTTCATGGGAATATTTTTTGCTTCAACGGTAATTTTAATATGGTGCGTTTTCACGACTGCCTGCATAGTAGACCTCTATTATTTTAATTGAATCATTTGTATTTTCGTCATATTCCCAGCATACTACCCATTTGTAAGATAGATGGCAGTGAAATTTATTTTTACCAAGCTTGCTATAATTCTTCCAACCTGCCTGAATAGGTCCCTTTGTTTCCAAATCATCAATCAAATAGGATAATTTTTTCTGTTCAAGAGTGGGCATTTTCTTAATCCCATCAAGTATTCTATTATTCTTGAACTTTACAACAAAAGCCATTTTTTAAACTATAGCCAATAATTGGCTATATGTCAAGTAATTTAATTTTAAACAAGAACAAGATTTCATCTGTAAATATTTGAATAAGAAAGTGCTTCCGAAGGAAAGTTTTCGTATCAGAAAACAATTATCGTGCAAAATTCTTTGAAACGGATTATTCTAAAGAACCAAGCAGTGAGCCTTCAAATGAAGAAGTTAAAAAGATATACATAAGAGTCAAATTTTCCCCGTTTAGTTCAAAACACCTTTGTATGAATAAGGAGCAATCCATCTTCGCTATACCTATTCTCAAAAGTAAATTCTGAATTAAAATTGGATACTATACTTTTGAGAATGGGGAATACCCCTTTCTAGAAAAATAGTGGAACTTATTTGCGAGAAGTGGTATTTAAGCTTTTAATTTGTGGGATAGAAAGAAATAGAATGATGGGAGAAGTTGAATGCAAATTAGTTGATTGCGCTAGAAAGAAAATTTAAATATCAATAATTTTCGAGTTGCAAGAAATTACTTCTTCTGTAAATTCCTTTCTTTCAAAGGAGACTTTATGAAACAGTTTAAATTATTTTTGGGTCTGGGAATTTTTCTTTTTTCTTTTTCCCTTTTTTCGCAAGCTAAGGATATTCCGGTGGAAACTCTGCCGGCTGAGGTAAAAACGATTCTTGAAAAGTATGTAGATATTCTGCGGAATTCCGGAAGCCTCGAGCAGGCGGCAGTAAAGTTTAAAGAAATAGCTGGCGGATCTTTGGTCAATGAAGATGGAAGTCTTAGAAGCACAGTCGTGCAGTTCGGTCTGAAAAAAGATTTTAATAATGTAAAGCATTATGCTAATCCGATTTCAATCACGAGAGTTAATGTTACCTACTCGAATAAAGATGGTTATGGAAAAACAGCGATCAAAGGAAAGGTATACCAAATTTGGATTGCTAAGGATGACCCTGCGAAAGGAATGCCTGCCCCTATTCGTATATTAGTATCGGAAGGGCATGAATCTATCACTACACCTAAGGTGACTAACGTTGGAAGTTATTGATATCTCGATACTTTTGTAAAAATATTATTTCAAGGAATAAAAACCGAAGGTTAGGTAGGGCAAACGATTGATGTCTATGAATTCAAAATTTGTCTTACATTTTCGGTTTAAGCTTTTAATTTGTAGGATAGAATGGGAAACAATTATGGGAGAAGTTGAATGCAAATTAGGCGATAGCCGCTAGAAAGATAAATTTCTTGCCAAGTAGATTCACAATTATAAACTAAGCGCTGAAGTGAATTCTGTCGGATAATCGCGCGAACCTTCGGGTAGTGAGGAAAGTCCGGACACCGTGGAATGAATGAACCGGATAACATCCGGAGTGAGTTTCTCGAAAGAGAGACTTGCATGGAAAGTGCCACAGAAAATATACCGCCTGCTAAAAGTGGCAAAGTTACTTTAGTAGCCAAGCTGCATTGTAGGTAAGGGTGAAATGGTGGGGTAAGAGCCCACCGCCTCGTTCGTAAGACAGAGGGCAGGGTAAACCCTTCATGGTGCAATCTCAAGTATGCAACCGTTATGAGCTCATTCCGCCAGGTTGCGGGTAGAGAGCAAAGATCTTTAGAGTAATCTAAAGCCAAGATAAATGATTATCTACCGCCTTTCGAGGTTAATACTCGTTAGGCGGAGACAGAATCCGGCTTATAGACAGAATTCACTTCTTCTTTTTTTTCTTCTCTGGTTTTTCTTCGCAGGCTTTTTGTTCTCCAAGCTCACACGCTTTCTTGAAACTTGCTACTGCTTCTTCCTGTCTTTTTTCTGAGCGAAATATTTTTCCTAATTCAAAATGAGCTTTGCTATTCTGCGGATCGGATTCTATACTTGCTTTTAGAATTACGATTGCTTCCTGGTTATCCCCTTTCTTGGAATAGGTAATTGCCATACCTATCCTGGCATCCTGATTAGTTGTAAATAGCTCGATTGCTTTTTTATAAAGTTCAATTGCTTCATCATACTTTCTTTGCTTTCTTTTTAGATCGGCTAATCCCTTGTTGGCGTAGGATTTGACTTCATTATTACCCAGTTCAATCGCACGATTGTATTTTTCTTTTCCTTTTTCGTATTCTTTTTTTAGGACAAGACAATTTCCCAGTTCATTGTAAATCATATGTTCATTTGGGTCTACTTCCTGGGCTTTATTGTAAGTAGCTATTGCTGAATCGTAATCAGCTTTTTCGATATAGGCTTCTGCTAGAATTCGCAGGTAATAGCTATTAGACGGTTCTAGCTCAACGCATTTTTCGTAAGACTTAATTGCGAGATCTATTTTCTTTAAGTCGAGGTAGAGGTTTGCGAGGTTTTCAAAGCTAGAAATTAGTTTTGGTTCGACCCTAGTTGCTTTTTGAAAATTAGTTAAAGCTAATTGTGTTTCGCCTTTTTGCTTGTATACATTGCCCAGTTGGTTTAAAAAACTTCCTTTCTTTGGATCGAGTTCAATACATTTTTGTAGATTAGAAATTGCTTCTTCATAATTTTTCTCTCTAAGAGCTATATTTGCAAATGCTTCGTAAGGGATTGTGCTCTTAGGTTGTAATTTCTTCGCAATGTTTAAGTATTCCCCCGCTTTCTTATATTCTTTTTTTCGAATAAAGTAATTGGCATAATGAATTTGAACCTGAAATCCATTTGGTTGAATTTCGTCTGCTTTATCAAGCCATTTGAGTGCTTCTTCCCATTTTTCTTGCTCTGCAAATGCATTGCTAATTTCCGCATAAATGGAAATGCTTTTAGGCGAAATCTCTAAAATCTTCTGATATTGCTCTATCGCTTTATCGAAGTTACCCGCTAACTTAAAAGAAAGACCGAGATAAAAATTGGTAGAAATCAAATTTGGATTGAGAGTATAAATACTGAGTAAATCCTTATTGTCCGGAGAGAGTATCTTTTTATTTTCCCTTGCTTTAACAATGAATAGCCGCATAGCAGCTTCCGCATCTTTCGGGTCTAGATCGACAGCTTTTTGCGCATGGATTTTGCTTTTTTCATAGTCAGGGTCCATATAGAAATAATAGAAAGAATTTACGCGCTGAGCCATAGAAGAGTCAGGAGAAAGTTCAATTGCTTTTGTGGCAGCCTCTAATCCAAAGATTTTCATTTTCTCTGCACCGATTCTGTCTCCTGTGAAATTTCTAAACTCATAGAGCCTCTGGTAGGTTTCGGCTAATGTAGCGTATGCGTCCGAGTAATTGGGATCTAACTCAATTGCTTTTTTGAATAGGGGGATAGCTGCGTCCAAACTTTCTTCATCTAGAAGAATAAAATTTTCTCTTCCACGTCTATAAAAATCGTAGGCATCACCTACGTTTGTTCCAAGGATAGACACCGAATTGGTTTCTTTTTTTGTAATTTTTACACCGAAGGATTCTAGAATTTTCGCCTCCCATTCATCGGCAATCATTGGAGTGTTTTTACCTTTTAGGTTTATATCTAGTTTAATGGTTCCATTCGCCAGAAGTGCGTTAGTCTCTACATCTATCATAGTGCAGGTAATCCTGGCATCGAGTCCTTCCCTGGAAAATTTTCCGAGCAAAATGGTATTAGCCGTCATGAGCTTTCCAATTTGGACTGCTTTTTTTTCATCGTAGTTTTCTGACTTTGCTAATTGTTGTTCTTCTAAAATTTTCTGATAACTATTTCTATCTAATACAAATATATTATCCACCATGTTAAGGGATCTAGTAGTTGCTTCCGCGAGGGCGGATCGTAATTTTTCATCTTTTGTTTTGGCACCTTCTACTTCGAAAGGTAAAACTACTACTTTGATTCTTTTATCTTCCTCTATAATTAGAGATTCAGGATTTGCGGGAGGGTTAAATAGCTTGTAGCCGACATAAGCATTTTCGGCAAAGAAGACAGAATTTTCTGTGGAACCATGTTTAAAGTTTGTTCCTAGCTTTATATTACTTACTTTAAAATCAGCTTCTGTTTTTACGACAAACCCATCTTTGTTTTTAAATTCGATTTTTATTTTATCTACTTTTAGAACAGCGCCAATGTAGGGACGGGTGAAGAGTTCTTTTTTAGTTTGAAATGAGGATTCAAGTGAAATATCTTCCAGGATATATTGAACTGGATTTTCTAAAATCAAATCCAATGATTGAATTGTTTCATAGCCTGCCTCTGCTGATAGGATTTCCGAAAAGCCGCCCTTTAATTCTTTTAAATCTTCTTTGGAGTAACTCACCGTTATGCTCTGTTGAACGGGATCTTTTTTTACTTTTCCACGCCAGAGTTTTTTATCGAATGTTTTTTCTTGTCCCTCTGCGTTGATATACCCGAGAAAGTCTCGTCCTGTATACACAGGGAATTGTTTAAAGCCCCTGATTTCTAATTTATCAATTTTGCCATTAGCCTCAATAGTTTGTTCACCTGTGGTCTTGCAACTACCTGCTACTATTAATAATAGAAAAATTATACTTCGCTGGAAAAAAGAAATAGGTAAAGTCAAACTATTCGAGTTCCTGAGAATAGAACTCAATTTGTAAATTGTTATTGATGAGCTGTAAAATGGAGTCTTTATCATAAGTTTGAACGGTGATTTTATTTAGGTTAGTTTCCATTGCAATGATTTTTCATTTTCATTCTAACCTTTTAACTAAAACCAATCTTACTAGAAGCCACGTTCAATGCTGTCAAGTTAAGGGAAATGAAGAAGAGGTTAACCACGAAGAGCACAGAGAACACGAAGAAAAGAAAGAGATTCTTGATAAAATCCTTCGCGAGCTTCGTGTCCTTCGCGGTGAAAAATTCTTAATTGTACGGCA
>JANMOF010000249.1:0-1885 GCA_031368925.1 Leptospiraceae bacterium | reverse complement strand
TCTGCCGCGAACTGTTCAAAGGCCCTATCGAAAGGAGGAATATATTTCGCATAAAGCGGAAACATAGGGCTGCCAATTTTTTCTGACATGGAGAATAAGATAACTCCTTTGCCTTGAGATGTAAGGGTATAGATTCGATTGCCTTGCATGTCTCCCCACACCATACGTTTCTCTGGCTCTATTTCTTTTATCTTCAATTTAAAAGTACGCTTGGCATCCAAGGTAGATTTCAATTTGATGGTTCCTTCTTTTTTGATTTCTCCATCAATGGAAATGATGGTTGAATTCCAGCGTGAGTAATCTTGTGCATTGGTGAGTAATGTCCAGATGATGGCTGGATCTGCTTTGATGTCAGTGCTTACCGAAGTCTCGCGGCTGAAGGTTTTCTTTACGGTGGTGGCTTTTGGTGTCATAATTCTTTTTCTTTTGTTGATTTGAATGTTTGACGATCGAGAAAACCAAAACGATAGGAATCTATTCAGAATTTTTCAAAAAATCTTCCATCACCTTCCTATTATGCTCTAAATGATGCAATTGCAGTTCAGCAGCTCCTGATTCAAACGGGTCAATCCCTTGAATGATTTTCATTCGCAAATCAAAAAGCCGTTGCTTATCGGCCTTCTCTGCCTCACGCGCCATATCGATTTTCACCACTTCTTCCTGAAATTTTTGTTTGGGATTGAAGATGCCATTCAATTCTGAGCATTGATGACAGACCCCTTGCTTGTTAACCAGTGCGCATCTTCCTTCGAAAACAGAAATCATCCTAGAGCGACCCGTGTGAAGATAATACTTCACCATCGCTTCTGTTGCCTCCATGATTTCGACTATTTCGTTGACCTTAAAGTCATATACCTCTTTTAGAAACAAACAAAGTTGTTGCTCCAACGGAAGCGATTTGGAAATGCAGGTAAGACAAAAAGCAATGTGTTCTTTGATTTCAAAAGCTCCATGTGGAGAAGTGCTACGGATTTGCATAGCCTCTTGAAAGAATTTTGGATTAGAGAGAGCTGCTTGCTTTGTAATGTCCGTCACGGTTTCTGGCCATCTTTTTTTTGCGCGCAAATTATCTTTGGCCAAATTGGTAGCAATAGCGAACAGCCACGTTTTTACGGAAGATTCGCCTTTGAATGTATTTAACTTCTCGTGTGCCTTTATATAGGTGTCTTGAACAATATCTTCTGCGTCTACCACACTCGCGGTGATTCGTACAATATACGATTTGAGTGGCTTTCGAATCGTTTCAAATTCGGATGCTAACAGAGTGGAGTCCATGGTAAATAGATTTTAGAAGGTTAGAAGTATTAACAAACTAAAACCGATAGCCTACGCTCATTCCTCCCCATGGTATAAATTGGTATAGAGTATTACTCTCAGGATCGCTATTGTAAAATCTCCATAAAGGACTGAACCCACAACGATAGAAGAATCTTTTATCTGGTTTTTGATAACGATACCCAACAAAACTTGTTAGAAATAGAGAGTTATCCGAATTAAAAACTAACTGTTGGTTAATCACTTGTGGTTGATTTCCACGTGTATACAGAACGGAAAAAGACCCAGTGGTACTTTCACTATGGTAAAAAGTAAGTCCCAAACCTATTTCAAAATGATGTTTCCCTACCCCAAAGACTTTGTTGACAGAAATAGGAATTAGAAAATAACCCCCTGAGTAGTTAAACCCAGCTCTAATAGCTATGTTATTATGAAGTTGTCTTTCATAATTAATAGAATATGGACCGCCTACTCCTGCTAGCTCCAAAAAGACCCCGTTCTTATACTTGCTCTGTGAAAAAGTAAAGTTACTGGCCGTGAGTACAACCAATACAACCAGTAACCTTGATATGAGATTTGTTGTCCTGAATTTCATCACACCATCTTCTCC
>JANMOF010000035.1:0-6917 GCA_031368925.1 Leptospiraceae bacterium | reverse complement strand
TTTTTTTTTTTTGTTGTCTGTTTTTTTTTTCTCCCCCTCCCTTTCCTTTTTTTTTTTTTTCTTCCCCCCCCCCCTTTGTGTCCTGCTCCGCCCCCCCCCCCCCCCCCAACCGCCGCGCTCGCCTTCCTGAGTGTGGATAATAAAGACTATCCACACTCATCCAGTTGATCGCTAACGCATATAAATAAAAAAATCTTCTGCATTACACAACAGAGCATTTTTTTAGCGAGAAATTCCGCACAATACAATCAATTCAAAACCCAGTATAGGTATGATAACTTTTAATAATATTGAATTTAAAATCCAAGACATGAAAGAGAAAAATAAAACTGTCTCCACCCTTCTCATCCCAGAATCTCTCTTAGAAAAATTCCTACGCAAACGACAAAAGAAGCATAAGGGGAATACGACTGTTTATCTCCGTAATCTTTTAGCATTGTATAGAGTTCTTACTTATTCGGGAATGATTCCACCCCCAAGTAAAATTAAAACTGAATACCAAGAGGAAAACCTGAATCTGAAACGACTTAGCTTCCGTCCCGATAACTCTGACTGGATCGAACTTGGTGAACTGGCTCTTGCATTTGGAAAATCTCGCTGTTGGATTTTTACCTTTCTACTAAAACTAGACCTCAATGGATTTAGTGAAATCCTATCGAAATTCTTTCCATCTCAATCAGTTCCTACAACCCCTGACCTAGAACTAAAAAGCTCTTGGACTTTGCAGCCTTACTTTCATGACTTTGCACGATCTTTCCATGTTAAGGTATAGCAAAAAAAGAGAAAAACCTTACAACTAATAAAATTTACAAAACTCAAAAAAGCCCCTTAGCGAAGCCATACCAGTATAATGCGCTATTAGAAATAATTACCCCAAATTAGTATTAACCACTTACTCTAAAAAGTAAACACGTAGTTCACATCTTCGAGTTCAAACCCGTTGAATTTAGAAGCGGCAGCTATTGTGTAGGCACCGTGGTTACGAATGATTAGCCAGTTACCACAGACGAGTTCTGGAAGCATAAGTCCGTCAGCGATTTTATCCATACTATCACAGGTTTGCCCAAAGATGACTGATTTATAGAGAGGTTCATTTTCTCCTGCCGGTTTGCGTAGTTCAAAATGTGGAGTAGCTTTATCGAATACGATATTATTAAATACACCGTAAAGATTGGAATTAATATAATAATGAATAATTTTTTCCGATTCAGAGTTAATGATGATTTTGCGCCCGATAACATTGGTTACTAAAGTGCCGCAGCTTGTCGCAAAAAATCTACCAGGTTCAGCAATTACTTCTATATCAGGAACATCGGCAAAAGAAGTAGCTAACTGTCCGTTAATCGCACTTGCAATTTCGATAAATTTTTCTTCCAACTCTATTGAATCATGCCCGGGAAACCCACCACCAATATCTAATAATCGCATTTCAAACCCATACGTTTTTGCAGTATTAAAAACTTCTCTCGCAAGCGAAATAGCATCAGTATAAGCAGAAGAGCTCTCGCATTCAGAGCCTACATGAAAGCTAACACCGATTATGTTCAAACCGAGAGTTTTCGCTAAATCAAATACTTCCGGTAGATTAGCAGTAGGACAACCAAACTTAGTTCCAAAGGGCATTCTAGATTTTGAATCATCTACTAGAATTCGTAAAACTAATTCTGCATTCGGATGAAACACGGAAATTTTCTTAAGCTCGTCGACGTTATCGAACGTCATTTTTTTAATTCCCTCTCCTTCTGCGAATGTGATATGGTTGATTTCTTTTACGGGATTGGCAAATATCATTTTGTCGGGATCAACATCGAGTTCTCGCACAGTGGAAATTTCAACTTTCGAAGCTACATCAAAGCCGACTCCTAAATCTACAAGTGTGTGTAATAAAAGTTTATCTGAGTTACACTTCACCGCGTAAAACATTTTTACGTTTGGCAGATGCCTCATCCAGAGTTTGTATTTTCTAAAAATGGCACCTATATCTAAGAGAAAAAAACTGCTGAGAGAAGCCCTACTTTCTATAACGCTCTTGATTACATCTGTCATATTGTATTCTTCATCGTCGTACATCCGAATGTTGTTCTCGTTAATCATCGAGACAAGCCCGGGAACATCGACACCAATTTTTACAATATCTAAATCTTCTGCGCCTTCTTTTAATTCTTTTACAACTTCATTCTCTACTTTAATAGTTTTATTCGCCACGAAAAATACCTTTTCCTAAAATTAAATTATTTCTAAATCTAGATTACCATTTACCAAAAGACTTTGTTTTGCAAAGTAAAAATTAAACTTAGTGATAGTTAGACAAAGAGCCCCGGGGTAAGAGAGGAATAAAAGAAACGCTATTGGATAATGCAATGATTTAACAATCAGCAGCTTTTAGCTGAATATTTTTTATTTGTAAAGCTTTAATTATCTCTCTGTGCCTTGCTTGCAGTCAGGTTACAATTCGAAAACAAATCAGTGACCATTAGATTAGTTCGATTCATTTTTTCCGCATAAAGGTAAGTATCCGCTTAAAACATTATTTAACTTATCATTCCAACAAGATTACGGAATATTAATTTTTCTAGAATAAAATGAAAGTTTTGTTTCATTTTATTCTAGAAAAATTAATCTACTTAATATGTAGTGCCTGATGTTAAAGAGGAAGTGTTTGTAAAGGAAGTGGAATTCGAAGCAAGCGAAGTCGTGCCACTAGTGGTTCATGATATCGCATAAACATCAATGATAGCTTACTATTACCCGTATAACCTGATATGTTTATGATATTTGCATTTCCTGCATCGGTAAATTTATAAGAGTGAAAAGCAATCGTGTTACTAGTAGCGGATGAAGAATAAACTGTTGCCGTTCTACTATAAGTATTTGGAGTATTAGGAGTTATTACGGGTAATATAGAGTAACCAAAAGTTCCCTTAATTGTTGTTCCTCCAGACACAATAATAGCATGGTCATTCTGACTCCTTTCTTTCATTTAGGATAGGTTATCCTTTAAAAAAATAAGTCAAATTCAAATTACTAGAGTTTCACCCAAGAGAGCTGTTACCTCGTATATTCCAAAAAACATTCTTGCTCTTTTTCATTTACTTTTTATTTTGTGGAAATGCCTAGAATAAGTGTTGTCATCCCTGCGTTAAACGAAGAAAAATATCTTCCCATTCTTTTGGAATCTTTAAAGAACCAGACATTTAAAGACTATGAAGTAATTGTAGCCGATGCCGGCTCAAAAGATAAGACTCTTGAAATTGCCCATAGCTATGGAGCAAGAGTTGTCCCCGGCGGAATGCCAGGTCCTGGAAGAAATAGAGGAGCCGAAGTTGCAACAGGAGAATTTTTATTTTTCTTTGATTCGGATGTTCTATTACCCAAAGACTTTTTAGAAAAAGCATTAGCTGAAATGGATGAGCATTTTATTGACTTAGCTACTTGCGAATTTTTGCCATTATCCGAGCTTACGATAGATAAAGCAGTTTTTCAACTTTCCAATTTAATTGTGAAGATGAATCAAAATCTAAACCCGCGCGCTGCTGGATTTTGTATTTTTATCAACCGTCGTTTATTTAAACGCATTGGTGGATTTGATGAATCAGTTGTGATTGCAGAGGATCATGATCTAGTTGAGAGAGCTACAAAATTTCGCCCACTGAAATTCCTCAAGTCAACATCTCTCAGCGTTAGTGTACGTAGACTCGACAAAGAAGGAAGACTTGCACTCTTACAAAAATATGTAAAAGTAGAAATGCATCTTCTTACCAAGGGAAGCGTTAAGGATGACATCATCGAATATGAATTTGGAAATTTTGATGAAGCAGAAAAATCGAAACGTAAAAAACTTTTAAATGATATTGAGGACGGAATTTTAAAACTAGATAGACAATTTACAAAGACCTCAGCAGAGCTAAATGAAAAGACGGCTGAAGTAGAAGAAAAACTGAAATCCAGTTTTGATGGTCTTAGCGAATCCATTAGAAACTTTTTTAAATAGTCTTAATCAGACCAAAGAGTGAATACCCTCGGGTTGTGCAAAAGAATTTTTTGCGCAATCCTATCATTTAAGTTCAATTATACTCAGTTCTCATCATCAAAAATAATTTTACTTGTAACTGAAAAGTATTCTGTAAATATAGAACAGTAAAAACCACCATGAAAGACATACGTATTTTGTTAATCGATGAATCTGCAGAAGATGAAATTATTCTTACAGAGAAACTAGAAAAGAGTGGTTACAACTCTGAAATCACTAGGCTTACTAATCTAGATCAGATTAAAGTTATCGCCATAAAAAAATCCTGGGATATTATTATCACAGACCATGAACTAACAGAGTTTACATCTCTCGAGCTAATCTCAATGGCGCAAGAGAATAAGATTGATATTCCGATACTGATTGTCTCGGGAATTATGACAGAAGACTTTGCAGTAGAAGCAATGAGAGCCGGTGCCAAAGACTACATCATGAAAGACAATATGACCCGCTTGATTCCAGTCATTGAGCGCGAACTAAGGGAAACCGATTCTCGCAATGCTCGTAAAATGGCAGAGGAAGCAGTCTACTATATGGCATTTCACGACCCGCTAACAGGGCTTGCCAATAGGTATGAGTTTGAAAGTAAACTCATAAAGATTCTCGACGATGTAAAAACTAATCCAACTTTGCAATACTGCTTGCTCTACATCGACTTAGATCAATTTAAAGTTGTAAATGACACCTGTGGTCATCCGGCTGGAGATGATCTACTCAGGCAAGTCTCTGTTATCCTCAGTCAGAGTCTGAAGAAAGATGGGTTTGCCGCCCGCATTGGTGGAGATGAATTTACAATTATTTTAGAAAATCATTCTATCGAAAAAGCAAGCGAGTTTGCAGAAACACTCCTACGTAACCTTGCCGAATTTCGATTCAACTGGATGGACAAAATTTTTGTAATCGGTGGCAGCATTGGGATAATTCGAATTAGCTCCAAGATAGAAACAATCAATGAAATTTTGAGTATGGCGGATATGGCTTGTTATGCGGCAAAAGAAGCAGGAAGAAATAGAGCTCATATTTACATTGAAGATGACAGGCAGATGACTTTTAGAATGCAGGAAATGCAATGGTTTTCTAGACTCAACGAAAGTCTAGAGCAAAATCTTTTTACTCTTTATAAACAACCAATTGTTTCTGTTCCCTATGATAAAGACAAATCGGTATTATTCTATGAATTTTTACTCCGCCTCAAGACAGATACAGGTAGTCTCATTATGCCTGATGTTTTTATGCGAGCGGCAGAACGATATAACCTCATGCCCTCTCTCGATAGATGGGTGGTGGAAAATGCATTTCGCTATATCGCAAAAAATTTTGGAACCAGGGAAGAAAGAAAACAAGAAACTCGTTTCTTTATAAACCTTTCCGGTGCTAGTATGAGTGATCATAATTTTTTTAATTTTACATTTAAGAAAATGCAAGAATATGGAATTGAGCCTGGATTAATCTGTTTTGAAATTACAGAAACAGTTGCCATTTCTGATTTTAAAAAGGCAATCGATTTTATAAAAGAAGTTAGAAGTAGAGGCTCCTACTTTGCACTCGATGATTTTGGTTCTGGAATGTCATCGTTTTCTTACTTGAAAAATTTTACAGTAGACTATGTAAAAATTGATGGAAGTTTTGTGAGAGATATGAAAGATGATCCGCTAGATTATGCTATCGTTGAATCGATTAACAAGATTTCGCATATCGTTGGTCTTAAAACAATTGCTGAATTTGTAGAAGACATGGGAACGATGGATATATTAGAAAAATTAGGAATAGACTATGCACAGGGTTTCGGAATCGCCCGACCGCATTCTACTTAGGAAAATATGCAAAAGTTAACACTCTTAAACTTACATTCAGAGTTCGATATTAATCTTGACCTAGGGGGACAAGTCGATCGACTAACACTGAAACATCCCCGATCAGACAAGAAAATACCTGTTATCCTCCCCTTCGATCCAACTCATCCTTTTTTTCTATCAGGAAACTTTCTAATGTATCCATGGGTAAATCGACTTGAATCAAATCAAATAAGTATCCTGGGTAAGAAAATAACAATCGATCCCTTGGAACAAGATACAAGCAACCGACCAATTCATGGACTTTACTTTAATAAAAAAAGAAGACTCATAGAAGTAAAAAAAAATTCCGCTCGAATAGAGCCAATTGAGGTAAATGCAAATTTTCCCCAATTCATTGAATCGTTTGTATTAGAAGATAGTTCCCTTACCGTTCGAACTGAATTTTATAATCCAACAAACAGCATACAAGAATTTGCCTACGGCTATCATCCCTACTTACGGCTAAAGGCAAATTTAGATGATTGCTCAATACGCACAAACCTAACGCATTATATTCCTTTAACAGCTGACTTATTACCCAATAAAGCTCTATCTAAAAGCGAGATTTCGTATCTATTCACAAACAACTCCCGCATCGGACAAATGAAATTAGACCATCTCTTCACAGGAAATGCAAGCGAGCCTTATTTTGGAATAGCAGATGAGAAAGAAAAAATTCTCTTACAAATTCGAGTTACGCCCTATTCTCAAATTCCACTGCCCTACTTCCAAGTCTATATTCCTGAAGACAGGAAATCAATCGCTATCGAGCCAATATCCTCTACCGGCAACGCGTTCTTTACTGCTAACTCGGGCTTATGCCGATTACACGCAGGTGAGCGATTGTTCGGAGAGTTTGTGATTGAATTGAAGGAATTGTGAGAATTGACCTATCCCCGACTTTATAGAAATTGATTTATTTTTCAGTATTGCACCCCTTTCTGAAACGGGAAGAGGTTACTCTTTAATATTCGCTAAAGTTCCCTGCCCTGAGTATCGAATTAGGGAAGGGTTCACCAGAATCTGCCCGATTTCCTCGGCCGTGTACTCGT
>JANMOF010000230.1:0-15703 GCA_031368925.1 Leptospiraceae bacterium | reverse complement strand
CCAGAGATCTGACGTTCATTGTGTAGAAAACGGACGGGTAAAGACGATTAACCTCACCGGGGATAATGGATACAGTGAGAAGATTACTCTCAAAGATGAAATGGGTCCACAGATTGTAGAATTACCGAAGTTATTCTCTGGAAAGAATTTAAAGATGACAGTCGATGAATCCTACCGTGGTAAAAAATACAAAGGAATTGTTTTAAGTGAACTCAGATTCTTTGATGGAAAAGAATGGTTTTTACTCGATCCGTTTTCTCGTATTAAAGATATTGCAAAGGCAAACGGAAAAGATTTTGAGCAAGCAGGGATTTCGGATATAATTAATAAGAGTTTAGTTGGCACGGATGTCGCCGTTACATCTCCTGAGCAAACTGGATCTAATTGGACACTTCGTTTGCGCTCCGATGGAAGTATGTTCATGGAAGGATTTACTTCATCGACTGATGCAGACTCAGAAAACACAAGCCGCTTCTACGCGCTTGGAAACTATGAAGTTAAGTCTACTGAGAATAATATTTTACAAGTTCGTATTTTTGGTTTTTTGCGTGAATTGAAATCGGAAGTAGCGACTACTACTGATAATCCGGAAAATATGCAAATGGATTGTAATGGTTGTGGTAGAGATTGTAATACACTTGGCTCAGGCGGTGACCCAAATACAATCGAGAAAATCTTTGCTGAATTTCTCGAAGTAGAAAAAGTAGATGGGAAATTCATTGTGAAAAATTTGAAGCGCTCCAATCATTTGAAGTTTGACACTCTAAATATGAATCTAGAATAATTTGATCTATCGTATAACGTCTCTTTTCCCGCTATGGATACTGATTGTATCTGTAGCGTCCTTTCTTTACCCACCTTTCATATCCTGGTTCAAGGGGGATTATATCTCTTTTGCGCTAGCACTAATTATGCTTGGGATGGGTCTCACACTTACTTTCGACGATTTCAAAAGAGTTTTGCAATTTCCCAAGTCTGTTTTCATCGGTGTATTTCTTCAATATACTGTCATGCCATTGTCCGGGTATGCAATTGCGTATATTTATGACTTACCAACTCCTTTTGCTGTGGGGCTAATCCTGGTTGCCTGCTGTCCGGGAGGAACTGCTTCTAATGTATTAACATTTATCGCAAAGGCTGACGTTGCGTTATCTGTTACCCTCACTGCAATTTCTACATTACTTTCTGTTATTTTGACTCCACTTCTTACTTTGTATCTTGCGGGAAATCGAGTGGATGTGAATTCACTCGGACTACTCATGAGCACGCTCAAAGTAATCATACTGCCTGTAGCCGCCGGTGTGTTTTTGAATTATTTTTTCCCGAGGCTTACAAAGAAGCTTTCTATTGTCTCGCCACTTCTCGCAGTTGTTATGATTATTTTGATTGTTGCATCTGTAATAGCTTCAAATAAAGCCCCGATTACTGAGTCTGGATTTAAACTCCTCGCTTCAGTGTTTTCTTTGCATATCGCAGGATTTTTCTTTGGGTATATACTGAGTATCCTCTTTAAGCAAGATACAATTAGTGCTAGGACAATTTCAATTGAAGTAGGAATGCAAAACTCAGGACTTGGAGTTCTGCTTGCTCGGGAAAATTTCACTAATCCACTTACCGCTGTCCCCTGTGCGATTTCAAGTCTTGCTCATTCACTGATTGCAAGTGTGCTCGCAGCATTTTGGAGAAGAGAAAAAGTTAGTTAAAAATTTCTTCCGGCTTGAGGATAAAACTTATTAGCTTCTTGGAAGTATACATTTGCCCAATTTCAAGGAGTGCAATTTTTTGAAATCCGCCATCGGAATTTTCATAGATTTCAATATTTTTTTCTTCAGCGTCTACTATCCAGTATTCGCTAACGCCTGATTTTTCATAGACGGCTTTTTTCTTTTTGAGATCGTAATAGGCAGTGGATTCCGAGAGGACTTCGATTACTAAATCAGGCGCTCCTTCGATTTTCTTTTCGCCGATGATAGATTCGCGCTCTTTAGAAATAAAAAATACATCAGGCTGATAAGTATCATTTTTACCCAAGTAAATATCTAAGGGAGCGATGAACACTTTTCCTAGTTTGTTTTCATTTGCATATTTCTTGAGTAGCATTCCTAATGTTAATACAGTATTTTGATGATTGGGTGTAGGTGATGTCATTTCAATTATCTCTCCGTCGATAAGTTGATACTTTCCACCCATAGGAGTCTTTAGATAATCTTGGTAGGTTTGTTTTTCTTTTAGTGCGCGACTCATAGGTTTTAAGGTTAAATTTTTATAGTGATTGGTCAAGTAGAAATTGGTATCGTTCGTAGAGACAGGTCTGAGACCTGTCTCTACGTCGTACTACATCGCGGTAGCAATTAAATGTTCTTCCATGCGTTCCATGTCTTTTAACTCTTTTTCGATAGACGAAAGTTTTTTCTCATAAGAAGAAATTTCTTTTTTTAGATCAGAAAGAATTTTCGGACTAGTTACCTTTACCCTTCTATCATATACACTCACTGGCATGTAATGACCGAAAGTATCTCGTCCATCAATTCGCTTTACGAAATAAAAATCTTTCGCCAATACGTGCTTGGCTGAATAATAATCCGGAGAAACAATATCTGTCTTTTGTGCATTTTTTAAAATAATCACTCCATTTTGCACAAAACCATTATTATCCTTTAATCCGGAGTTATCAGGAATTGCACTTCCGAACACTATCAAAGAGTCTTTTGTTTTCTCTGCGACTTTTCCGATGACTTTAAAGCTAATCGGAGTTATGTGCTCAAGTTTATTTCGCAAAAAGGAAATCCTTTTTTCCAGGAAAGATCTATCAGAATTTAAGCGTTTCTCTTTAGCATAGAAATTTCCCCACTGCCTACGTTCCATTTTGTTACGTGCATTTTCTTGTCGCTTTGCTTCCACTTTTTTTAGACGGGCTAATTTTACATAGTCGATAGAATTGTAAAAGGATGGCTTTCCGCCACAAATATCAGCGTATACTGCAAGGTATTCGCGAAGTTCGGCTTTTGTTTTTATAAACATAGCACCATCTACAAATTCTAGGGGATAAAGCTTTCTTTCGCCGAGTTTGTTGCGAATTCCAATTCTTCTAGTTGAATCAATTGGATTAACTAAGACAGCTTCTTTAGCTATTGCTAGTGTAGGCAAATTTCCAAGACTCGGGCAGACGAGATCAGAGCTTAAGTAGGCTCTCTTTTCGATGCCCAGCCACTTGATTAGGACAACAAATGTAAGTCCTAAGAATAGAATTTTTATGATTAGTTTATTTTGTAGTTTCATGCTCTTCTCCCTTTGTATATAAAATTCTAACAATGGGCGGGACAAATTAGAAGGTGTTCAGGAAAAAATCCTAAAAAATTTTATAGTAGTAAATATTTGTTTATGTTACATAATTTTAGCAAATCTCACTTTGGGGGATTTGAGATTAAATATCTCAGTGATTTACCTTTCTATGCAGTAAAACATTTGGTTTCTAAAATAAACTTTATAATTCCTGCCTAACTTGTCCTGCCTGAATACTACTATTTATATATAGTAAAAAAATGTATAGTATAAAATAAAGGCTATACAAAAAAATAGTATTAATGTTTTTTAAATCATTGAGGTTAAAGGGATATTGTATGAAAAGGAAACATCTAAATAAACAGCCAGGAATTGGAGATTTTAAAAATAAGTGTTCGCAAATGGTTAAGCTATATGATTCTAAAATCATTAGAACAATTTACGAATCGATTCATGAGAATGTATACTGGAATGGCGCATCCGCAAATTTAATTAAAAAAGATGTTTTAATCGAAATGAAAATTGTTTTTAAAAAACAAAGAGTAAGCGTAATGCACTTAGAGCCAATTGTCTCGGAAATTCTTGCTTATTTTGGAAACTTTTTAATTCTTTTGGAATCAGGAAATAGAAGACAAAATTAATAAGAAACTGATTACCACCTAATCACGCAAAGCCGCAAAGGGATTTAAAAGAGTTATTTATCTTCGGGTTTATTATGATTTTCAATATTTCTCATTGATCAAAAAATCTTTGCGTCTTAGCGACTTTGCGTGACCTTCCTTTTTCTTCTTAATCGTTTAAAATTTATACTAGACAAAAACAAGAAAAAGTAAAAAATATTCGGTATAGTGAACATTTTCCTACTTATAGTCGAGAAAGTTATGTCGAACAAGTAATTCCATTTATTGATAAACCCTTAATCAAAGTGATTACAGGAATTCGTAGATGTGGAAAAGCACAATTCTACAGCTTTTAATGGAGCACTTGATTCAAGAAGGAATTTCAAAGCAGCAGATTTTCAAAACAAAAGTTTTCAATGATGAAAATCATCGTATAACTTTTCAAACATTTTCTTTTCAAGAAAGGCAGGGGCAAATAGGCGTAATACTTTCACGAAGAACCCACTCGGATCCATAGTGACAAGTCGTGACTTCGGATTCTCAACTGCGGCTAACATTGCACTGGCTACTTGGTCCGGGGTAAGAAGCTTACCTGAATACTGTTTATCATTTAGTTTATCTCCTGAGCCTGTAAGTCCTGATGTGCGAAGATTTGTTTTTGTATAAGGCGGACAAAAAATAATTGATCGCACTCCAAATTCAGAAAGTTCAATTCGAATGGATTCAAAAACAGCATGAAGGGCAGATTTAGAAGAAGAGTAGGCAGCACGGGAAGGCACTCCGTATAATCCGGAGACTGTAGAGGTAACAATCATTACCCCCTTTGCTCGCTTGATATGCTCTATGAGTTTTGAAGTAAGATTCACTGTTCCAAAGAAATTAATATCAAATGTTTTTCTAAAAACACTGATGTCTGTCTCATCAAATCGTCCATGAGTTGTAATACCGGCATTATTAAATAGAACATCTACCTTATCTGTCTTTGCAGAAATTTGCTTTTGGACGTTTAATATATCTGCATCTAGACTAATATCGCATTTTATAGGAGTAATCTCTGCTTTATGACTGACTTCTATTTTTTTAGGCTCTCTATCCAGTGCAAATATTGTGCAGGGAATATCTTTTAGAGCGACTAATATTGCTTCTCCGATACCGCTGGATGTTCCAGTAATTACGATTGTTTTATTTTCCCAAAGTTTCGTATTCATAGTATTTCCTTCTCAAAATTATTGAACTCACCTAACGGTGGCAGGCTTTATCTAATATTCTTGATTTCATTAAAAAATCCATTGTTTTATTCTTTTGCGTAAGGTGAGCTATTAAATCGAATCAAGTAAATGAGAGTGGGATTCTCGAAGTGGGAGAACTACGATAAAGCGACTCCCTTCCTCCACCTTACTTTCTACTGTTAAATCCCCACCAAGTAGAACTGCGAATTGTTTTGCGATTGTAAGTCCAAGCCCGGTACCTGCATACTTTCGAGTATTTGAATCAATAGACTGTTGGAACGGATTGAAAATTCTACGGAGATCTTCTTCGGGAATTCCAATCCCAGTATCGACTACTTCGAATTGAATCCATTTCTTTGCATCTACCTTAGATATTTTTACGATAAGCGAAATACTACCACCAGTCGTAAACTTGCAAGCATTGGAAAGAAGGTTTAATAGAATATGTTTTAATTTATCTATATCCTGATAGATGAATGTAATTTCTTCTGAAATCAAAAGAGAAAAAGTATTTCTATTTGCGGATAACAGTGGTTTGATGGTATCAATTAATTCTTCTAAGAGAATTTTCAACTCAAACAAATCACTTTTCACTTCCATTTTATTTGCATCAAGTTTTGCAATATCTAAAATATCATTGATCATTTTTAATAAACTTTTTCCTGATCGATTAATCTTTAGGCTATCACTTACGATTTGCTCCGCATTAATCTGCATCGCTTCCTCTGCGATTAATTCACTATAGCCGAGGATGGATTGCAATGGAGTTTTTAATTCATGACTCATGGAAGCAAAGAAATGACTTTTAGAATGCAGTGCTTCTTCTAAAACATTTTTTGCATTTAATAAATCAGATTCAATTTTTTTCAGTTTAGTAATATCCTGCATTTGGATAATATAATATTCCGGTAAATTTTGCTCGTCCCTGAGTAGGGAAATACTTAGAAGTGCCCAGACTAACGCACCTGATTTGTGTTCGAGTCGATTTTCCATTTGCAGACTTTCAACCCTTGCGGATAATAGCTCGTCGAACTTTACAATATAATCAATCACACATTCTTTTTCAAGCAGACTAAAAAATTGTCTAGAGGTGAGTTCCTCTTTGGTGTAGCCCAGAATATTACAAAATGGTTGATTGACTCTTAGCCAATTATCATTGATTCCTATTAAAGCCATTCCCGATCCAGAATATAAAAATGCACTTTCGATTTGTTTCTTTGCTTCTTCTAGTTGTAATTCCACAATTAATCTATGACGCATTTCCGGAATTGAACCTGCGAGAGAAATTCCTATTCCCAAAAGTATAAAAGAAATCGCGCTATTAAATGACATTGGGACTTGATTGGATGCATAGAATAGAGGCACTCCATAAATATATCCGAGTGAAAAAATTGTTCCTATAATTGCAATTGCGTTGCCAATAAAAATAGAAATGTATTCTAAAATTTTATAATCTCTTTTAATGGCTAATAAGAGTATGCCTATACTGGCAAGACCCATGCTGATAACACCAAAAAAAGAAGTCTTTGCGGCTGTATTATACCATTTACCATAATTTTTAAAATGAAAAAATAAAAAGTCTATTCCTATATAAGTATCTAGTGCATATTCAACCAATCGAAGAATTGAAATCACTGCTACAAAAGAGCAACCGATAAAAACAAATTGTTTTTTCCAAGAAAATGAACTATTCAAGACATACAGTGAAATTCCTACAATGATAGAACTCAAAGCACCGTTAGGCGGCATAGGTTTGTAGTTAGGGTTCATACTGAATAGAAATTTGGAATCTAAAGCCCAGCCGATGAGTGCTACAAATCCTATTCCAAATGCAAGAAATGCGCAGAGTTCACTTAAAAGCAGATACCGATCTATTTTTTGACTTAAATTCATCCTGAATATTTATGACCTGGAAGGAGATATCGAAAGTTTTAGAATTTTAGTTCGCGCAATTTCTTCTTCAGAAATTTTTGTAAAAAAATCTCCTTTTAATAGAAGCTTATTCTCTTTTATTTTGAATTCTTCCATAATTTCCTGTAATAAAAAGTCAATTAGCTCCACTGCATTTTGCGTATAGTTAAATTCATTGTTTATGAATACTGTAAAATCCTTAATATTAGAAGAATAAGATTTTAACTCAGTAATATAGTTGGCAAGAGATTGTTTGAACTGTGTAGAATTTGTAATTCCTTTTATAATTAGTTTGATACTAGATTCATTTATAACGTCATGCGAAATAGAAAAAGGAAAATCTTTTTTAGAAATTAAATCTGTTTCCTTGATGCTGAGTGCTTCTGTGACCTTGGCAAGTAATTTAGATTGCTCAAAAGGTTTAATGAGATAGTGTGTTATGCGTAGTGCTGCCGCTTTTAATATATCTTCCTTTTCTTGTAAAGCAGTTATGATAATGATAGGTGTATTTTGAATTTCTTCTTTGTATTTTTCTATGAAGCTAAAACCATCCATGATTGGCATCATTACATCGGAGATAATAAGGTCATACGGAGTTTTTAATTTATTGATTGCAAGTCTTGCATTTACTACATGATCTATTTGGATATTGTATTTCTCTAAAGTCCTAGTTACAATTTCTGCTGAATTAGGATCATCTTCCAAAAGAAGAATTCTATAGTTCTTAAAATTTTTATTCACTGACATTATGAGTTCTCCGTCTAATAATTGTTTTGCGCTCGCTGAATTCTTCCATGGCAAAGCGAATGCCTTCTCGTCCGAGTCCCGAATCTTTAACACCACCGTATGGCAGATGGTCTAACCTGAAACTTGGGATTTCGTTAAATAAAATAGCACCTGCCTCTAAGTAATCTATCGCCTGACGCATTATTTTATCGCTGTCTGTGAATACTCCAACTTGAAGTCCGAACCTAGATTCGTTTACTCTTTGGACTGCCTCTTGGAAATTAGTGTAATCATCTAAGAGCACGACAGGACCGAAGACTTCCTCGGTAGAAATTTTCAAATAAATAGGAACTGATTCTAATACTACCGGATAAATGATATTATCTACTGCATTGACTGAATTTAAAAAAAGTGCATTTGCTTTTCGTGCTTCCTCTATCCATGAAAAAATTCGGTCTCTCGCTTTTCGATTGATGAGGGGACCTACTAATGTCTCTCGCTCTAGAGGATCTCCTACTATGATTTTTTCTGTTTCTCGCAAAAAAAGTTTTTTGAACTCGAAAAAAATATCCTGGTGAATAAAAATTCTTTGCACGGAAATACATACCTGTCCGGCATAAGCAAACGCACCGAAGACACAGCGGCTAACAGCAAACTCTAAGTCAGCATCCTTATGCACGATGACTGCTGCGTTACCACCTAGCTCCAGGCAAATTTTTTTTCCAATGGCGATTGATTGTAATTCCCAGCCTACGTGGTCACTTCCAGTGAAGCTAAGAACAGATATTCGCTCATCTTTTACCATGTCGGATGCTAGCTCATTTGAACAGTGAACGACTTGAAAAGAACTGGGAGGAATTTCTTCTAGTGACTCTGAAATAAATTTTGCTGATTCGGCAAATACTTGTGCTAATAGGTGCGATGCACCAGGTGCTTCTGGAGAGGGCTTTAAAATTATACATGCTCCAATGGCGAGAGCGGGTGCGACTTTATGTGCTACAAGGTTTAAAGGAAAGTTAAAGGGAGTTATGGCTAAAACAATTCCACGCGGAACAAAAAAACTAATCGCAGAATCAAAGTCTCGCCCGTTGACATCTCCATCTAAAGGTATTAGCTCTCCCGCATAACGTTTTGATTCTTCACTTGCTATCCTAAAGCAAGTAATGGCGCGACTCACTTCCGTTTCTGCGAGAGTGATTGGTTTGCCTGCTTCTTGGACAATAGATAAAACAAATTCATCGCGTCGTTTTTCGATTCCTTCTGCTATTCTATTGAGTAATACAGACCTGGTGTAGCGGGATACTTTTTTGAATTTAAAGAAAGCAGATTCTGCAAACTGAATTGCGTCTTCTACTTCTACCTCGCTTGCTTGTTCGCAGAGCGCTACTGTGTTTCCTGAATAAGGAGAGGTTACTATATGAGTATCCCCTGTTTCTTTCCAGTCTCCACCTATCCATAATTTGTATCGCACTTGTTTACGTCCTACTTCATTTTTTATTTTTACTCTCTTAGAGCAACTAGAAAATTATACTGCACTGCGAAGTAATCTGTGCTTTGTATTTGCAATTAGATTACGAAGAAGCAATAAAAGCTTACCAAAATCTCTCAGCTAATTTTCTTACAATTCCATATCCCAATTTCCAGATCATAAGCGGTATAGCTATATTAATCACAAGTGTGACAACCCAGCCTAGATAGAATCCTCCGAAGTAATAGGGGTCAATCATATGCATCAAGTGAATGGTCATTGGATGCAAGAGAAATAAAGCAAGGCTATTTTCTCCAATGTAGGCAAATCCTGAATAGACGCGCTTCAATGGTTTGAATTGTGTTGGCTCGATTTTAATTCCGATATAA
Organism: Leptospiraceae bacterium; assembly: GCA_031368925.1. Classification (GTDB taxonomy): domain Bacteria; phylum Spirochaetota; class Leptospiria; order Leptospirales; family Leptospiraceae; genus UBA2033. The sequence continues at coordinate 6,078 of JANMOF010000230.1, read as the reverse complement.
GTAAGGACAACAAAGCAAGCGACAGGATAGAATAAGAAATGATTGGAAATTTCTAGATTTAGAGTGATACTGTAGTAGGTGACTGCTCCTAAATAAAGTAGAATTGTGAAGAGTAGAGATGGAAAATAAAGCTTGTTTGCCTGTAGCTCCTGTAAAAATATTTCCTTGTTGGTTAATATTCGTTTTGCGCTAAAGCCAACTACAAAGAAGAAAATAAAATTTGTAAAGCTGATTGCTTCTAATCCTCCAATGATCGGCAATGATTTCGGGTAGAAATGATTTGAGGCAAAGTTTAGTAGAAGTGAAAATGCTAAAACAGAATAAAAAAAACCAGAATTCCAATTTTGAATATTTCGAAAGAACAGAGAGTAAATTAAGTAGAATCCAAAGAGAAGTGGGACATAGTAGTATGGTTGAAAAATTTGTCCGAGTAAAAGTTTTGGAATTATGTCTGATAGAAAATTCTCAAATGGATATTTTGTAAAGTATCCAATACATGCGATGACAACATAGGGAATGAGTAGATTCTTTAATTTAGAAATCCAAAAAGCGGATATTCCTTTCCAGGAAAGAAAAAATCCGGACGATAAAATGAAAGCCGGAACGCAAAACCTTGATAGATTTGCTAACCATTTTGTTAAAACAATCTCTGGGTCTTTTGGATGGAAAAAGGCAAAGTAAGAATCAATATGGATCACGATGATAGCGCACATCGCAATTCCGCGAACGAAATCAACCACTTGGCTGCGCTCTCCTTTTTTTGGGGGCGAAGCAGGCAAAAAGGTAAATAAATTTCTGAAAGAGGGAAAACTTATCGTAAGTAAGAAGAGAAGAAACAGTCCAAAAAGTTCGATATATAAATTAGTTGTTTGTATCATGCTAGTATAGGAAGTTGTTAAATATTGGGATTTGTAAACCCTATTGTATTAATCTAATATGTTCAAGAATTTTTTTTACAACCTAAATCGTTTTTCCGAATCGAGGAACTTAGATGGCATCCATTGTTAGTTTAAAAGCAGGCAAAACAATCTTCAAAGAAGGAGATTTTGGAAAGTCCATGTACATCGTCCTTGAGGGCACAGTAGAAATTTATGTGATTTTGAACAAACAGGAAACCCATCTTGCCTCTATGAACCAGGGTGACTTCTTCGGAGAAATGGCATTATTCAGAGACAAGCCCCGCAGTGCCTGTGCGCGGGTAATCACAGATGTCCGTTTGGCAGTCATCGAAAGCCGTGCGCAGTTAGAAAAATTTCTATCGGATAATCCACTATTTGCCGCTAAGATGGTAAACATCATGGCTGCGAGGCTTGCTAACACGAACGACTTACTCTTTCAAAAAATCAACGAACTCTCTGCCAAAAAAATGGAGTTCCAGTGAGTTTCTCTTTGTGAATTTTTTTCCCCTTTTCCAATCCGGCGGATTCTTAATGTATCCGCTTGCGATTATTGCTTTCATTAATACTTCCCTCATCCTTCATCTTTTTACTACACTACTCATTATTCTTAGGGATATTCATTCTATCCAAGAAAAACCACCGGCGAGTTCTATCATAAAGTCACTCTTTGAATCTTCAAAGCTTCCTGCTAAAAGAAAATTCTGGTTTGCATTTGAAGACAAGTTAATGCTATATGAAAGACGGATTTTTTGGTTGAGTAATCTCGCCGGTATATCAACATTATCCGGACTTTTAGGAACCGTGATTGGAATTTATATCTCTTTTCAAAACATGAAAGTAAGCGGAACTGCATCGGCAGAAGTATTTGCAGATGGGATTGGAGTCGCTTTATTAACAACCATTGCTGGGCTTATGATTGCAATTCCTTCTATGATTTCTTTTTATATATTAAAGCATTTATTAGAAATCATAGAAGAGAAGACGTATGGGTTTTTATTTCATTCGCAGGAAGTTAGTCAAAAGGAATCATGAGAACCGGAACTTTTGATTCATGCACAATCGATTCATCAATGTCTTGCACGAATATCTTGTAGAGTAGGTTGTGCTTGTGATGCCCAATAATAACTAAGTCAATATTTAACTTAGTAGATTCTTTTAGAATCATATCAACAGTAGCCCCTTGCACAAGTAAACCCTCTGCATCAAATTTCTTTTCGCGAAGTTCGTCAGCGTATTTTTTTACAAGTTTATGCTCTTTTTTTAATTCATCTGCACGATGATCGCGAATGTATTGAGGTCCGACTTCATAGCCAATAAAATCAGGATCGGGTGCTGCGATGTGAACTAACCAAATTTTGGAGCCAAATTTTTCTGCGATAGACATTGCTTTGCTCAGTAAAATGGCTGTTTCTTTTTCTTCGAATGTAACGGTAACAAGTAAATTTTTCATAGTCATACTGCCTTTCTTTGTATCATTTTAATCCTGAAACTTTTCGTCAAAGAAAATAACATTCATTAAATCTTTCGATGTAACAATTCCTTCTAGTCGTCCCTCGTCATCTAACACAACAACTGATTCTACAAGATGATTGTTCATCTCGTTTACAGCATCGTATGCGTTTGCATCTGATTTAACAGATATCAACCTATGGTGAGGTTTTAATTCTTCTATTGTCTTTGTAAGAATTGATTTGTCATTATTGAGCGCAAATTTTAGAAAATCTGTAACAGACATAACTAAAACGGGATGATGGTTTTCGTCCACAACCACAAGGTGGTGAATATTCTTTGCACTCATTTTACGCGCGGCATCTTGCCATGTGTGATTTAAGCTAACCGTAAAAACATTTTTAGTCATTACGTCTTTCACTTTTAATCCATTAAAAGAATTTTTCATTTTTGTTCCTCTATATTATAAATCCAATGAGTAGATATTATCATATTGGCTTAGGTTTGGCAATGATTTTTATTTCTCCCTTATTTCAAAAATCGTTCTATTGACATCATATTTTACTTTTCCGCTTTTATCTAATTGCAGTGTGATTCCCTTTGTTCCGGATAAACTCTTAGAGTTACCGATATAAATTCCCTGCGGAGTTGCATTGTCCAGTGCGACAGAGGAGTCAGATGCGATTACAACTAACGTATCTTCTCCCACGGGATTTGATGCGATTAGTTTATACTTTTTTGGAGCGTCAGGAGGGGGAAACGCAAACTCTACATTAGTCGGGACTTTGTTATCGGATTGGTATTTGTTTGGAAAGAGTTGAGTCACCGAACCATCTTGCCCATATACTAAAATTGTGACATAAGCGAATTTCTCTTGCTTAGAGCGGATAATGAACTCTACTCGCAGTTCATCTCCCAAAATTGCGCCACCGTTGTCTTTGGATCCGACTGCGTTTGTAATCTCAATCTTATAATCTCGTTTTCCGGGAGATTTTAAATTAGCTAGTTCTTGTAAGGACTTTTCTCTTTCTAGAATTGCTAAAAATTCTTGCGTAGAAGCATTATTCCATTCGCTCCAACTTCCGAGAATACGGGAGGACTGAGTATGCACAATTCTAAAAGAATTCGAGGCTTTCTCAACAAGGACTAAGTAAGAAGCGCCTAACGTTTGACCTGCCTTTGCGTAACTGCCTTCTTTTAGTATACCTTGCTGACCTAGTTTCATTTCTTTGAGAAGAGCATCTATCTGAGTCCGCTCAACAACTTGCACAAAATCAGTATTAGTCATTGCACTCTCTAAATTAGATCTAAGTTCGGGCTGTTGTCCTATAACGGCTACTGTTAATTTGCCGACAGCGAACAGAGGTAATGAGAGGAAAATTAGGAATATGCTTGCAAGTTTAAATAAAAATGTCTTCATTTTTTACTCCCTGAAATCCCAATTATTAGTAGTGGCTTGATTGAATGCAATACTATTTTGAGAGAGACAGAGTTCTTACCTTAAAATGGTATTACATTCAAATAGGTAAAACTTTACCAAACTTCGATCACCATTCGATACAAAATGCACTTATGAACGAATCGTGAGCCTAGGGTGTTCGTGTTCGTTGATACCTAATATTGAAATATTGCAAGCCAGCAAAACCGACCGCACTGAGTAGTTTTAAATAAATCTTAAAAATCTAACTTCTAATCCAATCGTCTAATTTTAATCCTCGGATTCTATTGAAGTGAGAAGCATTTCCTGTTACTAGTGTATTTTTATTTTCAATAGCAATGCCTGCAATGAGTATGTCTATATCGTCTAACGGATTTCCTTTTTTGCGCAAACTTGCGTATATCTCAGAAGATAACTCAACAGATTTTTCAGTCAGCGGGTAAATATTTATTTCTTTGGAAAAATTAAGATAGGACTTTAAGTATTTCTCTGAGTGTTTGAGTTTTAAACCGGAAAGTATTTCGTAGTGGGTAATGAGTGTAATCCCAACTAAGCATTCCCCTTTAATAGCTTCTTTTAATTGTTCAACTACGCTTTCTTTATTTTTTAAATAAAAAGAAACTGTATCTGTATCTAGAATATATCCTTTGTTCAAATCTTGTTTCTCTTAGAAGTAGCCTTACGTCTTGTTCGAACTTCTTTCAAAAAATTATTCAAATCAGAGTCTGGCATTTTCTCCCAAGCGCCTGCGTATCCTAGAATATTGGCTGAGGTTTTTTTCTTTTTATTTGTCTCCATAGGAATAATCTGCATTCTCTGTAAGAACAAACCTTCCGAGCTTACATTGACTCCTATAAATGCTCCTGCGTATTCTCGCCCCAGAAGAACTCTTCCTTTATTATCAGCATGTAGTATTTTATTCGTATCCATACCACGATTATGCGCTAAGTGGGAATTGATGTCAAGTGGGTTTTTCCCACATTTCCTAATTAATAAGTCTATTCCCAATCCAAATTCCTAGAAATCCACCTAGCACCGTCCCGAGAACGGAACTAAAGGAAAATACATCCGCTCCAAAAAAAGTTGGGATATAACCTCCGATAGATGTGCCAATGAACATACAGACCATTATTATTTTTCTTTCCACAAAGTCTCCTGTTGGTATCATTTGTAAATACTTGACGGGATAAAGTAAATCAAAATTAGTAGATTCATGCAAGCTGGAATTACGCAAAGAAAAATTGGAAATCTAAATTGTTACGAAGTAAAAGGAAAAGAAGACGGACCTGTGATTATTCTACTTCATGGGTTTGGGGCAAACGCGCAAGATTTGCTTCCTCTTCATCAACACATTAAAGCACCGGCTGGGACTAATTGGTATTTTCCGGATGCGCCGATGGAAATGGATTTGGGTGGAGGTTATAAAGGGCGAGCTTGGTTTCCTTTAATGTCATCTGCGATTGAGCATGTCGCAAAATACGGGATGAATTTTGCAAATCTTCATCCCGCAGGACTTGATAAGGCAAATGAAGAAATCAGGAAAATGCTGGAAGATTTAAAAACACCAATTGAGAAAATTACACTAGGTGGATTTAGTCAAGGCTCTATGCTTGCGACTGACGTCACTCTCAGGCTGACTGAGAATACAAACGGCTTAGTCATATTATCCGGAACTTTGATTTGTCAGAGTGAATGGTCTGTGCTCGCACAAAAAAAATCCAAAATTCAATTTTTCCAGAGTCATGGAACGGAAGACCCTGTTTTAATTTATCAAAATGGAAAAAATCTAGAGACATTATTAAGAGAAAATGGGATGTCTGGAGAATTTGTTTCCTTTAACGGCGGTCATGAAATTCCTGATAAAGTTTTAAAGCGGTTGAGTCAGTATTTACTTAGGTAGAAAATTTGCCATGCTTCGACTATCGCTCAGCACAGGCGCCGGCATTGGTCACAGAGAGTTATAATTTAAAAATCTATGAATTTGAAATTATTTTTTCTTATTGTTTATTTTTTCTTATTGTTTATTTTTGCAGGAGTGCAATTCTTCATGCTTCCATTGAGACTAATAACTGTAAGCCAATTCCTTTGTTTCAATGTGAATCTCTTCGGGAAGAAGCAAAATTTTTTTATGATACTCTTGGTGAGTGGAGTGGAATTTATACTATGAAACCTGTTCGACTCGTTCAGGATAAGGTAGGAGTCTGTCATATTAAATACTTTTATACGCCGGCAAAGGGAAGTTATGCGGTTGATACAGGTTACGACTTTCGAATCTTCTATTATACACTTGAT
>JANMOF010000109.1:0-2227 GCA_031368925.1 Leptospiraceae bacterium | reverse complement strand
ATCAATAATTCCAGTATCAGTATTACCCGTAAACTCCATTACAACGGCTGCCGCTGCATCCCCAGCGGTAAATTCTCCATAGCCACCCTTTTTAGTTCTTTCAGAAAATCTTTCCGCGCCAACAACTAATGCCTTCTTCCATTTTCCAGTTTGTAAATAGCAACTTGCAGTCTGAACTCCATGAACAAAGCCCGTACAGGCTGTCCCCAAATCAAATGCCAACGCATTTTTAGTTCCATTCAGAATAGATGCCTGTGGAGCTAAATCTGGTAAATAATATCTTTCTGTCCAATTACAAAATAAATAAAGATCAATAGACTCAGGCGTTACTCCTGCATTTTTCATTGCCATTTCGCAAGCCTTGGAAGCCATGAAAACAGACGTTTCCTTTTCATTTGCCCTATGTCTTTTGGTTACACCTATATCTCCGATAACAGCCCTTTCTGCTGGGTGCATATCTGGATATTTTAATCTGCTTCGGATTTCTTCATCTGTTAGTATTTTTTCCGGGTAATAATCTCCGTAACCAGTAATTTGAATTCCATTCGATTTAAGTTTCATTGTTTCTCCTAATTAAATAACTCACCTTACATTATCATTTCTTCACAAAAGAAATGATTGAGTTCCGGTGAGTGCCAGCGTTCCCAGCGCTGAGGGTGGGTTTTACACCTAACGGTGGGTTTGCTGCCGCAGGCTATTGTTTTTATTGATTTATTAGATTTATCTAATATTCTTGATTTCATTAAAAAATCCATTGTTTTATTCTCTTATCTGCAAAATTCAATCCACAGATCCGAGAGAAATAAACGAAGACTGACTTCCTATTGCAAATGCAAGCGAAATCGCGAAGTCGATCTTAGCCTTTCGTGGTCCTTCGCTAATATGATCCTGGTCGCATTCTGGATCTACGTTTTTCAAATTTATGGTAGGGCAAAGAGTTTGCTCGTCTACCATAAGGGCAGTAGCGGCAACATTTAATATACCGGCAGCACCAAAGGTATGTCCATAAATTGGTTTAATCGATCCAAGAGGAGCCCATTTGTCTTTGGGAACACCATCATATAATAATTTCATAGACCTGCCTTCCGCCAAATCATTGGTATACGTTGCTGTCCCATGACCACAAAAATAATCTACATCGTCTAAAGATCTTTTGCTAATCTGGATTAGTTTTTTAATTCCAGCAGCAGCTTTCTTTCCGGTGATATCCATTCTCATCGCATGGTCAGCTTCATTATAGCTCAGTGTTCCTAAAACTTCTGCATATATTTTTGCTCCACGTGCTTTGGCATGTTCATAGCTTTCCATACAAAGTACAGCCGCACCTTCCCCTAAAGCAAAACCATCCCGTTTTATATCGTAAGGTCTCATTGCATTCTTAGGATCATCATTTTCGAGAGACATCACTCGACTCTGCGGATCTGAATACATTTGCATCAGTGGTTTTATGAGAGGAAATTCATGACCACCAGCATACATCACGTCGGCTCGACCTTTACGTATTGCTTGAAAACAGAGGCTAATCGCATGATGCCCACCAACGCAAGCAGCAGATATAGTAGTGACAAATCCCTGTATATTGCTGTTAATTGCAGTGAGGCTAGTAGGATTCGATGCCATGGAGGTTAATACCGCGTATCTGTCAAATACAGATTCATCTTGCATTTCATTATACCTTTTCCAGGCATGTTCCCACCAGGCGAGGGAAGCTCTAGAAGAAGAGTCAATAAATCCTACTCTGGTCGGATCAAGAGTATCTTTTTCTAATTTTGCATTTTTTTGAGCAAGCTCCATAGCAGCCATTAAGACAAGCGTCTCATGATTATAATTCTTAGCCAATTTAGGATCTAAATTAGGAAGAAAGGTTTTATAATCAAAGCCTCTAACCTCAGCTCCTACTTTCACTGCAAAATTTTCAGTGGGAAATCTCGTTAAGTGCTCAATCTGGGATTTACCGTTTTTTAAATTATCCCAAAAACTTTCTAAATCAAATGCATTTGGAAGTATAGTTCCAATTCCTGTAATCACGACTCGCTGGTTTTTGGGCATTTTTAACCTCTGCCTTTGTTGAAAATTCTATATATATTTTGAGTTAACTCATATAAATCGTTTAGTCAAGATTTTTTTCGATTTATACAATTAGAATGAAAGATGTCTGCTCGTTAAATTATTTTTCTAATTAGTAAAATAAAATGAATTGCTTTTCTAGAAGCAAAAAGTAAGTTAT
>JANMOF010000099.1:0-1870 GCA_031368925.1 Leptospiraceae bacterium | reverse complement strand
TTTTTGTCAATAAAGCCAGATTTATTTAGATGCAATTCCATTTTATGCCTACCACTTTAGCAGTTGATTTGGTTGCTTCGTTTTCAAATTTGTACGGTCTAAAATGCTGTTGACATACACATGGCTAATAATTAGTTTATGTAGATGCTGCGTCAATAGTAAGAGGTAAGAGGAGCATTTTTCTACTCCTAACAACCATCCAGAAGACATGGATAATCCCTAATATGAAACTAAGTTCTCCCAAAACGTGAATAAAATAAAAATTTTCTCGTGATTGCTCAATTGGAAACCTGGATAGCTCATTGCCATTCTTAGGAGTGTAAATAAATACATAACACTCCGGCGCTTGTTGTAAATTCTGAATGATTACATTTGAAGTTGCACCAGTGAACAGATTGACAAAACCCAATTCTTGTTTCATTTACCTCTTCATTCTGGAATTGTTTCTAACTTTCACTTCAACAAACCGATCTTTGAAATCATAAATCCTATACAGTTTTTCACATGACTTGCTTGCAGCTCCTGAATCGGCCATAAAAATATTTTCTGTCTTTATTTCGTTCTCATTCTCAGTGACAAGTATCACCCTATCTGGAGTTGCTACATTTAAACTTATTTTGTCACCATTTCTTACATAGATTTTCTAATTTGTTTTCTAACAGCCATTGCAACAACACTCACTCTAGGTATCCTTCCATGAATTTTTGTGAATGCGCATGCATTCAGAATTCATTTACAATTTGTCTATAGATGTTGAAGTGCATGCAAATATTTTTTCATTTTATATCAGGAAGAATTGTTTCTTATATCTTTTATACTATACAAAATATGTGATATTACTTTCTAATGACATATACATATTGTTTTCTATACACTCCACTTTCTAGTTCTCCAAATGATTAATCTGTAGTTTTTATTTAGTTTTTGACAAAAATGAAAGTTTTTGGAAAAATGAAAACAAATTGTTAATACTTTGAAATTCAAGCAACATTGGATTGATTTCTGATGAAGGATCCTATTCTGTTCTGAAATGATGCTCAAATTGATTCATTCTGTTTAATCCTACAGCATTACAGGAGAGTTTGGATAGGTAACAATTATTGTTTGATGAATCTTGCATCTTGCATCGCAGAGTTTATCGAAGTGGTATTTTATTGCGGATTCCTACTAGCGTCAAAAATAATGTCCAATAAGCGTCCTATAGTCCTATATGATTCGGATGGACAGCGCAAGATGTCCTTGTCCTATCCGAAAAGGAAAAAGATAAGTTCTTTGACTGGTATAGTGGAGTATGCGGGCTTAGGAGTTATTTATATATGACAATATATTTTTGATTCTGACAATTCTCCCTATATAAACAGAAACTATTCATAATTCAAAATGATTCTGTGCAAATATCATATTTGGTCTACCATAAGAAGAAGTTAAGTTGCAAATTGATCTCTTAGTCCTTCCATTGACATATTTAGACATTGGTCAATATTTAACATGGCTACTGCTTTTCTTTTAAAGGTGAAATTTCCTTCCTGTTTTCCCAATCATCTATGATCTGCAAAAGGCTTTTAATTCCAACCAAACTTTGATGACTGTCTTAATCAAGAAGTATAATTTGCAGACTTATTTTCTCTTGATTTGTCGTGGCTTATATTCTACTCCTCATGGTTGTTTCTTGTATAATTGTCTAATGTAAATCGTTCTTCACCTTAAGGCTTTAATCCTATCATAGCTGTTGAATTTATACCGGATCATCAACTAATATGCAGATCATCTGTAACTTGTGGTTCTAATATATATGACTTACATATCAAATCTCACTTCTTTTTTGCTTTGTATTCGAGTAACTTGATTTATAAAAAATGATCATCTTTTT
>JANMOF010000088.1:0-4415 GCA_031368925.1 Leptospiraceae bacterium | reverse complement strand
AAATCTCCTGCTTTCATTTTTTTTACTTCAACGATTCGATACACAAATAGATCGCCGTTAAATTCTTTTTTGGTGAAGGTTTGTAGCAAATTACTCTTATACGCTTCTAATAGAATTTCACGAAGAATATTCTCTTCAGAGCAGTTCATACACTGTGGCTCTAGAAATCCGCTAATTGGTTTACGCCCTTCTTCGTCTGTTTCTTTTGAAATATAAGCATTAATTTCTTTCTCCGATTTTAGTTTTTGTAAATCACTTAATACTCGGTCGGCTTTGACTGAGTTTGGATTTCCGTTTGCGTCTTTTTTTACATAAAGCATTTGACCCGAAACCATTTCCATGTCTTTTGATTTAAGTCCATTTTCTATAAAATTCTTACGATAGAGGTTAACGAGAAGTTGCTTCTCCTTTAATTCTAAAATTGATTTATATATTTCTGTATTAGAGTATCCTTTCTTGTTGGATTCAATTTCAACAATAGATTGAATCGCAATGGTTTCTAAAATAGACGTTTGGTATTTGATAGCAGTAGTGTTATTATCCACAGCTATTTCGTGATTGGGATAAAATTCTCTAAACTCTTTTCTTTTTACAACTCCGCCATCGAATACAGCGAGTTCTTCTTCGCCCGATCGGCATGTAGCAAGTAGGGAGACAACAACTAGAATGATGATTATTTTTTTCATAATATTTTAATACCTGTGAACCTTTCTCTCTTTTTTTTGTGGAGGAGTTTCCAAATTTTCTATCATTTTATTTTCAATTGGTTGAGTATTCGTTATATCTTCGATTAAATTCTTAAAACTTTTTTCCTCAGATTGATTTCGTGTATAAATAGACTTTGGTATATCTACTTCTAATTCTAGAATGGAATCTTTGATTGCTTTTAGTTTTAGGATTTCATCCGAAATACTTTTTTTTAAAGTATAACTATAATCTCGATTGTCGCTGATGCCCTGGTTAGTATTACTCAGTTCATTAATGTCTCTATCTAAAACGGCAAACAATTTTAGAACATCAGTTACCTTAATTTTTACAAACTCTTTCATCGCTAAATTCGATGATTGTTTTACTAAGCAATCTAGCAAGAATGAAACTAAATTACGGTGAATTTTTTAATAAAAGTAAAATATATATTTGTATTTCAAGGCTAAATTTTTTTGGATGTCTCTATGAGCTTACAAGAAATTGAAGTGCAGGTAGAGAAAATTGATAGTATTTTTGTGATGCGACTGGAAGGATCTATTTCTTCTTTTACCTATAAAAAGTTTATCGAAGAAGTTCGAAAGTGCAATCGAAAAGGTGGACTCATCATTGATATGGAGGAGGTTACAGCGATCTCGTCTATGGGAATAGCTGCCCTCAAAGAAATAAGCGACATGAGTTACAAGTCTGGAAATAAAATTGTATTCTTAAATCTTTCGATGAACGTTAAGCAGTCTTTGCAAATGGTCGGACTCAGTAAAGTCTTTAACGTAGCACCAAATGAAGAGTTAGCTATGAAGATGGCATCAAAACCAAGTAGGTAAACAATGGGCGTTTTTAATTATAAAAGAAAATTATTTCATCTCTTAGGATTCATTCTTCCGTTCCTGTATTACATTGATATTTTTAAAGATGCATTCGGTCTGGCAAATGCATCCCGTGCAATTATATTTTCCATCCTTATGTTCCAGGGATTTGTTTTAGTCACAACTGAATACTTGAGACTAAAGAATCCTACCTTCAAAAAATGGTTCTCTGAAAATTTTGGATCACTTATGAAAAAAGAAGAAGAGACCCGCATGAATGCGACTATTCCTTATATGCTTTCAAACGCTATAGTCGTTTTATTCTTTCCTCCCGAATTTTATTTTTTTGCGATTGGATTTTTACTCATTGGAGATCCAGTTGCTGCGTTCTTCGGAGCAACTTACGGTAAATACCGCTTCTATAACGGCAAATCATTAGTAGGCGTTGTCTCTTTTATTATTGCAGCATGCCTTGTTGGAATTATTTTTATGGTAATATTTCAAAATACAAAAGAAGAATCTATATTTGCACTTTTCACAAAAGCTGGTCTAAATTCAAAAGCATTAATTGCTGTTTTAGTTTCTGCTATTATTTCGGGGCTAACAGAGTTTTTTTCCGGTCACGCATGGAATGGATTTTTAGATGATAACCTAACGATCCCGCTTGCAGCAGCGTTTACTCTTGCTTTATCCCTTATTTTATTTTTCGGAATCAACACAAATGAAATCTTTTTTCCAATAATGAATTTATATAAATAGATTTAACCGAGCCGAATGTCAGGAAGGTGATTTAAAATCCTTACACAGAGAAGTCACTGAGTTACGCCGAGGTAAAAAGGGATTTAAAAACTCTGCGTTACTCTGTGTCTGCTTTGTGTGACTCTGTGAAACCAATAGAGAATAAGCATTATTTCTTACATCGAGTTCACGTTACTTAAATCTTTTCTATATTCTCTCTCGCCTTGAGGGAAAGAAAAGAATCCAATTTACTTCCAGCTAAAGAAATTTTTCTGGATAATCCCCATTTTGCGCGAACTCGGTCTCTTATTTCTGAGCAAAGACGAATGTTTTCTTTTTCAATAGACTTATCTCTTAGATCTGCTATTTCTTTAAGAAGTAAGTCAACTCGCAAAGAATAGAGATATTCCAATATTTCCTTAAGATATTTCATACGATCTTTCGAGCTTCCATCGCCTAATATCAGTATGCCGGTAAAGCCCATCAGGTTAATATAAAAATTGATGATCTGAGTATTTAAAATTTCTATCTTCAATGGGTGTTCTTTTAATTCGTCGCGGTATTTATTAACCAGTGCAGATGGAAAATAATCATAGAATAATTCTGGAAAATCTTCAATATGAAAGCAATTTTCTCGAATAGATTCATTGTATAATTCCATCTTTGCGTAAGAAAGTAAAACACATAGAACAGGTTTTGGGATTCCTTTTGTTTGCGCTTTCCATTCTTCCCAGTCAACGAGTGTGGATGGAATTTTTTCTGTGCCGGGATGTAAAATCTTTTTGGAGATTAATCCCTGTGATCCGTTGATGAACGGGTTCCAGCCTTTTGTTATTGATTCCGCATAATCGGTATCAATCGCTAAGCTTTGAAGAGCATTATCTATTAGAACATCCTTACATACTTCTCCTGCAATTTCTTTCAAATAAATATCACGCTCTTCATCATTAGAAATTTTTCCAATTTCTTTTAGATGAGTAAAGAAAATCTTGAGATTTACTTCGTGATCGGATAAATCGACGCCGGCTGAATTATCTAATGCATCTGTATAGATATTCCCACCTTTTAGCGCATATTCAATTCTACCTAACTGCGTAAAACCAAGATTACCCCCTTCGCTGACAACTCTCGCGCGTAGGTCTGAGCCATTAACCCTGACCTCATTATTAGCAGGATCTCCAACCTTAGAATTTTCCTCTGACTCTGCCTTTACATAAGTTCCAATTCCACCGTTGTAAAGTAAATCGACTGGAGCTTTTAGTAATGCAGTCACGAGTGCTGAGCCAGAGAGGGTATTATCTGTTATTCCTAAAACAGTTTGCATTTCTGGCGAGATGGAAATTGACTTTTCGGTTTTTAAAAATACACCTCCACCTTTAGAGATAAGCGCAAAATCATAATTATCCCAACCAGAGTTTTTAGAAAAAAACAATCTCTTTCTTTCCTCAAAGCTTTTTTCGGGATCGGGGTTTGGATCAAGGAAAATATGCCTATGATTAAACGCGGCAACTAGCTTGAAGGCTCTAGAATTAATTAAGCCATTTCCAAATACATCGCCTCCCAAATCCCCAATTCCTACAACTGTGATTGATTCGTTTAGATAGTCAATGTCAAGATTACGCAAATGTCTATCAGCAGTGACTAATGCTCCTTTTGCTGTAATCCCATACTCCTTGTGAGAATAACCACGAGAACCCCCGGAAGCAAATGCATCTCCCAGCCAAAAATTTTCCTGTAAGGAAATTGCATTGGCTGTGTCAGAAAGTTGCGCCGTACCCTTATCAGCCGCAACAACTAAGTAAGGATCATAATCATCGTATGCGAAAGGACCTGTTTTAGCAGCGAAGAAAAGTTTTTCAGATGCTTTTCTATTGTCGGTAAGAGATAGTAGGGATGTAACATACGCCTTGTATGCCTCTACCATAGTTAATTCATTTAAGGCATATTGATTTTTACTCAGAACAAATCCTCCCTTAGATCCAACAGGAACAATTACAGTATTTTTTACCATTTGGGTTTTCATAAGAGATAAAATTTCCGTTCTAAAATCAGATGGTCTGTCGGAGAAGCGTAACCCACCACGTGCAACAGCACCTCCCCGCAAATGAATACCTTGAAATAGCGAGGAATATACGAATATTTCTCTAAATGGACGGGGTAGTGGTA
>JANMOF010000086.1:0-13528 GCA_031368925.1 Leptospiraceae bacterium | reverse complement strand
CTTTTGTCATATAAAGAAGCAAACATTACTGCCGATGTTCCGAAGCATTGAATTGAACCTGGAAAACTGCCTTTATAATTTTCGTTGTCTAGCTGTGGATTGTATTTTATTTGAAACATTTTGTCACCTTTCTTTAGTTGGTAGAGAATTGGAAAATTGTAAAATTCTTTAATCCGGTAATCTTGGATTGAAAGAATACATTAGAGCCTGTCATGTAAATGTTAAGCTTATTGTTTGTATTAGCGGCTATACTAAATAAGCTACTCATTGCCGGTTGGTTTATCTTTGTTCCATTTACACTAGAAAAAGCAATTTCACAATTTGAAATCGGGTTTGAGGAATCAAAGATTTTAATAAATCCTTTGTCGTTAATTTCTGGAATGCTAACAACCTGGTTAAGAGAGATAGAAAGAGAGTGCTTTCTAATATTATTCAATAAAGCTTTATGCTCATTGAATTTACTTTTAAGCCTAATACCCATTAACTGCAAGAAATTCATTCTTTGTATTTTCCTGAAATTACTTTTACAGCATGAATTTTAGAATCTAGAATATACTTTTGAATTGATTCTTTAATATTGCTGGATGTGTTTTCTAGTCCTTCGGTAGAGTGCAAGAAAAGATTTATTTTAACTCCGTTTCTTGACTTGTAGTAATCTAAGAATCTAGTAATGTTAGTAAATAGATTAGTAGATTCTGAGAGTTCCTCCATTCTAAAATTCAGTGTTTTAGAATTAATATTTACTGATGATTCTAGATCATAGATAGCCTTTAAAGCCTGAAATAGATTATATGAATCTTTTTTAAATTGGGCGGCAAAGAATTTGTAAGTAGTCCTTTTCTCGTATATTAACCAAATACTATCATTGTATTTTTCAAAAGCTTTTTCTCCCCAAAATTTATTAACAAACTTTTCAAAGAAGCTTACTTTTTTATAAGCCCAATAGAAAGCCGCTATGACTCCGGCGGCTACTCCTAACTCTTTGGAATTTTGTTCAGCGATAAATTTTATTACTTCTTCTTCTAGTTCCATGTTAGAATTTAATTATATAATTAACTGAAACGTTTTTAGGTCTTGTCTCTGTAGATGATGAGCCAATGACACCGCTTGTTTTATAATTATTAGAAGGTGAAGCTTCATCTTTTGAATCTCCTGGTAATAGAGAACCACCGCCGCCGCCTGCGTATGGGTAGTTACCATGTTTATGGTCTATAACTGCATCGCCTTGAATGCTTCCGATTGTGTCCCCTGCGTTTCCTCCTGGCTTACTTGCGGTTCTTAATGAAACATCAGGGTCATTGAGTGCACCAGAGTCTACTCCACGTAAAAACAAACCTCTATAATCAGGTAAATTGAAAGTTGTCGTTCCATCTCCCTGTCCATGGCTAATCCCCATTACCCCGAAAAGATTTGCGTATGTAATTCTTGAAACTTCTGCGCCATTGCAAAGCAAAAATCCGCTTGGTGCAATAGTTCCAACAAAGGGGGATACTATACCCGAAGGAATAGAGCTTGCTGTTATACTCAGTAATTGTGTTTTGATTGCTTTGATCTCTGCTGAAATTCGAGTTGCTACTTTATCAAGTATAGTATTTCCCATTGTTAGCCCCTTAATTTAAACCAGTTTCAAAAGCTGTAAGAAAGTCAGAATATGTTCCAATCAATGCGCCGAATGGCGTTTTGATTTCCTGATAAGAGCCGATAACTGTTGAGTCAACACCTTGCAGTATATAAGTTTTGTCACCATTTACAGCGTCTAAAACTATAATCATATCCCCTCTCTCCGCTTTTCCATCTACTGGTAAAGTTGCATTTAACCCGAGCATTTCAGCGATTGAATTAACGGTGTAAACGTCAACGATGGAAGCAGCGGGTAATAAAGAAACGCGAAACTTTCCGGTTGTTGGGTCGATGATAGAATCTTTTAGTGAGTCTATTGCTGTTGTCAAAGACAATAGAATGAAAGCCTTTAGTGCGTTGAATTGATCTCTTAGTCTAAGTCCCATTTGTGCAAAAATATTCATAAAATTTTTCTCCTAAATTTTAGTTAAGTCCATTTTCAAATTGTGTTAAAAAGTCCGTGTATGTGCCGACCGTGCCTGTTGTAACTGTTTCAAGCTGTGGTATTTGTCCTAATCCTAATGCAAATGCAGATTCAAAATCGTTGTAAGTTCCGATTTCTGTTGTTGTCCCTGGAATGCTGCCGGCTGGAATAGAAATAGAAATGATGTTGAAATATAAGTCTATT
Source organism: Leptospiraceae bacterium (assembly GCA_031368925.1). Classification (GTDB taxonomy): domain Bacteria; phylum Spirochaetota; class Leptospiria; order Leptospirales; family Leptospiraceae; genus UBA2033. The sequence goes on along the minus strand of JANMOF010000086.1, from coordinate 11,280 downwards.
CTAAGCAAATCAGAGAAAGTAAGTGAATAATTTGGATTTATCGCTTGAATTTTTAATTGTCCAGTTTGAAAATCCTTATCAATTTTAAATTTCTCATCCTGATCTATCCAGTGGTAAGCGTCCAATTGTTGTATTTTCAATTCCATTATGAAACCTCTTCTAAGTTGAAATTTATATTAGCTTGAATGTTTTTTAAAACGTAAAATTTTCTGTCTGATGATTCATCATTGATCGAATCATAATCATAGAATTTTTCTATAAATTCATTGTATTTTTTGACAAAGAATTCTACTGCATTCTTATTAAGATGGTTGTATAAGGCTGCGTAATCGCCTACGTTTTGCGGTGTATTTTCTCCTGATGGATAAACAAAGTTACCCTCATCCGTTGGCGGTATATCGCTTGCCTGTGTATCTTCTAAAAGTTTAGTGAAAAAAATTTCAAGTTTAGGTTTCTTAATTGATACTGATTTTGGAGAAGCAGAAGGAATAAAGAGTATATATTCATAATCAGGATTTACAGGAATTTCATAATTGTAATTACTATTATCCCCTGTTGAAAGAGTTGTAACATATACAAAACTAGATTTATCTAGAAAGATTTTATCTTCGAATTCAATTTTATAATCTTCGATTTTACGAGTATAGTTTTTTCCTGGTGCTTCGTTTCTAAGTTCAAGATTAGAATAAGCTTTGCCGTTTACTGTAAAGCCAGTGTTACTTTTTAGCATTTCGAAAAGGAAACCATTTCTAACAAAGTAAACTTCACATATGGAATTAGTTTCTAAAGCTTGCTTTGAATAATTGAAATTGAAAGCATTGTAGATAAAAATATTTTTAGCGGGAGTTCTGCTTTTTGCGTTCGACATTATCCCTGTAATCTTACCCGTTGTGTCATCGTAAAAAGTGCCTTCGCTGGAACTATCAACGCTTAATTCATTTGGAATAATTGATTTGAATGTTGCATCATTATTAACTCCGCTTAAATTAATTTCTTCTAAGGGAATAGGTAAAGCTTCTACAGGGTCTACAGGGAAAGTTTTTGATTCATCTACTTTGTAATTAAATATTGTATTTGTTGCTTCGTTTACGTCATCCGCTGGGGCTGCGTTCGTCCATCCGACCACACCAGCTCGTATAATTTGCGCTTTTGTTACTGATAATTTCCCGTCTGAATCAGTATGACTATTCCCGTCTGAATGACTGTTTAAATCTAATTCAATTTCTGTTTCTCCGGTTTGCTCTATCTGTTCTGCTTTCGTTGATCTATCAAGGAATTCAATTTTGTCATACGTTTTTTGATATGATGAATCTGAAACTTTTGAGAATGTAATATTTTTAATTACTTCGCGTTTTGACCTTTCTATTTTTATAACGGATAATCCTAATATACCTTTTGCAATTGTCACTGTTTCCGATAAGTCGGAAGCAATGACAAGGTTTTTTTCAGGCTCTGAAAATAGAATAGATTTAGATACGAATTCAGACATTGATTATCCTGGTATCCTGTAAGTATCAAAGATAAAGAATATTGAGTTTAGCGGAATATTGACAGTCGCCTTTACCCATATTTCTACCTTATTGTTTTGATCTAAATGGAAAGTTTCAGCTAAACATGTTGGTATCCATGCCTTTTTTTCTACAAGGCCGGTTTCACCTATTTTATTTCCAAGAATACTAAGTGGTATATCTTCGATAAAATAGAAGGTTGCGTTCTTTTTAAGTTTAACACTTACCAAAGTATCAGCGAATCCTGGAACATCTTTATAATATGCGGTTAATCCCGATAATACCCTTGTCTCTGTTTGTCCAAAATCTAGGAGTTGTTTAAGGGTTAAATCAGTTCCAGCAATATCAATGTTTGATATTGCCTTTCTTTGCACGTCTGAAACTATTTTTAGGTCATGAAAAATTTTCATTTTTTGTCACCTTATTTTAAGTTGCAAGCTATTTGATCTTCCCAAACAAGAGCTTCTACAGCAAGCCAGCATCCGGAAAGAATTGGATTGTTTAAGAATTCCCCGTTTTTCACTGACAATCTGTATTGGTGGCTTCCGAAAATTTCAATATTCAAGAGTCTGCCAAGTCTGCTATCTCTGGACGATGAGGAGTATCTGGAATACATACTTGTTTCCCTTTTTGATACAGCGTCGATATGCGGAGCATGAATATAATTATCAAGTTTGTCTTCAATCGGATTATCATTAGTATCCAGCTTGTGTAAAACTTGGGTAATATTTAAAAGCCTTCGCAACTCGTTTAACTTTTCATATTCTTTTGTTATTGTTCCGGATGCGTCCCGTGTATGGAAATCGAAAGGTAAACCGTTTGGGTCGTAAATGTTTACTTCCGTTCTTAATACTTCCCCTGAGCTTAAAAGCATCATGTTCATAGAGCCATATTTTTGATTGTCATCGAATTTTTTAACTCTCGAATGGGGAGTAGGCAGAAAGAATTCTATCTCATTGTCTTTTTGATTCTTGTCTATGATGATATATTCTCGTTTGAATACTTCACGGATAGGGACAGTCATATTATCCGCTGCTCTTAATCGAGTAGGCGCATAAAGATTGCGAATGATTTTATTTTGTGCTTGTCTTTGTTTTGGTGCTGCTGTTGTCATATGAATATTATCTCCTTATATTCTCATTGGTATGATTCGGTCGTGAACTTCGGTTTCTTCACCTTCAATCGGTTTATCTTCGCCTTGCATAGTCGTTTCCTCTTCGCTTTCTTCTTCCTCGCCTTGTGTATATTGCGGATATGTGTCTTCTACTTCATCGCCTTGCACCGGATATGATTTGTTTGCCTCTGCGATTTCTAACGCTCGCTTTTCGACTAACGCCTCCATTTCTGTTTCAGAAACTGCGATTTCATCACCGGCAAGTAATTTTCCAAACGTTTCAGTTTTTTCTAATCTCTTCATAATGGTTCTATTTATTGCTTCCATGAAAACACCGTAGGCTATCGCTTTTACGTGTTCTACTCCTGGGAACTTAAAGAAACAAGGAACGAATAAGATAATTGAAATAGCCCACGTTAGTATTTCTTTCATTAAAGGCTCACGTGCTGCCATATTTACACCTAAGCGGGTAAATAATACAGCCGTTGCGCCTTCTATAATCTGAATGAAATAAATAAAAATTTCATACTCTTGAGTTCCCTTTTTAGGAATTTTGCCTTTTGCGCTTTTAATCTTGGCTAATGCCGATTTTGCGTTCATATTATTTTTTTATTATTACGATGACGATTAAAACGCCGACCGCAACACTTCCCCCTATTATTAATTTTTTATGCTTTTTGTAAAAATCCGCGTAGTCTGTAGCCTGTTCTTTGATTTGTGAAATTGAATTATCAACGTAGTTTTCTTTATTTTCTACTACTGTGTCTTTTATAGCACTTACTACTGATATGCTTCCTGAAAATTTTCCGGTGATTAATAAAAGACCAACTAAAGAATTTTGTTTTGCAATGTAATCACGGACAAATTTTTCAAACTCTAACTCATATTTTTTTTGATTCTTAGAAATGTAGTTAGGAAGTTCTAATTCAACTTTATAAAAGATGTATCCTTTTTCGGTCTTAACCTTTTCTAGTTTGCTTTTAATTGGTCTAGTCCAGTTATCAACGTCTGTAATGTCACCTTTTCGATTGGTGAGGGTAAAGGCTAATGGCAGAACAGGGAAAAGTTTTTTAATTTGGTCTTTACCTGCCTGGGTAGCTTTACGCGCAATCATAGCGTTAAGTTTTGATTCGCTAATACAGAATGTAAGGATGTAAATTTTCATTTGAATTTATTTTCTTTTATATTTTCTTGATTGCCATGCGCCTTCGATATCCGAGGCGAATTTATTTGTTTTAAATCTTCTTGAATTTTTCTTTTTGGTTCTTTCTTCTGTCTGTGACGTTGTTGGTTTTTTTCTTTTTTTTCTTCCATCTGCGCGTCTATCTTCCCATTCTTTTCCAAGTCCTGCAATGTACCCTTTCAAGAAAATAATGTAAGAGATTGCTTTTTGTTTTTTCTTATCCATTAGAAAAATCCTTTCTGTGAATAATCGTTATTATTCTTATTTACTTTTTTTTTCTTTTTCACTTTATAAATTCCTTTCTTCTTCTGTTCTTCTTCTCTATGTTTAACGAGTGAAAAAGATTTACTGATTTTAGTTTTACCTGGCATAGCGTCTACCTTCCGGTTGGGCTGTGGCTATTTTATAAGTTACTACGGCTGCTATTGTTACGCCAATTGCTGCGCTTGCGTAAACGATAGGCTTTTTATATTCTTCGAAAAAGGAAGGACCGCCGAGGTTTTCCTTTTTTGGAGAATACGAGCTAGATGATAAATTTTGTGGTTTCGTTCCTGGTCTTGGTGGTGGCGGTGGTGCTGCGAATGTGGTTTTTTTAGGAACAGGTTTATTTTTAAAAGCTACTGGTTTTTGAATTGGTGCTTTATTTCCAAATTGTTGAAAAATCTGATTCATTTGTTGCTTTTTCGCGACTTTCTTTTGCGTTTTTTTGGCTTGGTTTTGATCTAATGCTCTGCCTGCCATTCCTCCAATTCCTCCGCCAATGCCTGGAGCAATCATATTTCCTACCATTCCGAACATTTCTCCAAACCCTTCCATATAATTATCTTCGTTCATATCTCGCATGTATGAATTATCCTGCGCATAATAGTCATTAGATTCTTGGTAGCTATCGGAATTTTCATCATTAGAAAAATCTTCTTGTGTTTGTTCTTCTTCAAATGTTTCTTCCTCTTGTGTTTGCTCATTCTCTTCTTGTGTCTGCTCTTCATTTAGCGAATCAGATAAACCGCCTGCGATTCCAAGCGGGTCTAATAAACTTGGTAACATTTCGCCTATTTGTCCAGCTGCGTCCCCTATTGCCTGTAATCCGCTTGACGCTGCTTTTGATAAATCTTTACCGAATTTGTTAGCGGAATTACCTATTGATTTCATTCCCTTGTTTAATCCAGTTGAAACGCTTTTTATTCCTTTAGAAACGCCTTTTATTTTTATCTTAGGCGCTTTCATTTTCATCTTAGGCGCTTTCATTTTCATCTTGGGCGCTTTCATTTTCATCTTGGGCGCTTTAAATCCGCCCTTGAAAGAGAAGCCTTCTAGATAGTCAACGCCGTCTAATCCTTCTAAAGCATGAATCATCGTTGAATCTTTCCGGCTTCTCTTATTGACTTCAAAACAAAAAGAGTTTTTGGACTTGGATTTATTAGAATATAGCTTTTTTGTTTGGGTAAAACGTTATTAGTCGTGTCTCCATGCAAATAAGCTATTCTCATAGATTGCAATATTAACCGACAAAAAAGAATCTTGCAAGCGGTTAATATTGATTATGTAACTGAATGAGAAAGTATTGATAAGCTATTGAGAAACTTTTTCAATTTTTTTTTTAAGTGCTCTGCTGATTGTAGATTCACCGATTTTATCAACTAGTTTATTTTTGATCAGAAAGCTTTTGATTTGCGGTCTTTGATAATTTTTAGATTTTAAATCTAAAATTATTTTTATTACATCATCGTTTAAAATTTTGCCCATATATCCCACTTATAAAATAAATTCTTTTGCAATGGAGATTCCTGGAGAGTATAACGGTTTAAAAAGGTGGTTTCTATCTGGATAAGTGAAATCAAAATATCTAATATCTTGATCTAATTTAACTTTAAAATAGATGTGTCCAATGTCTTCAAACCGTTCTGTCTTTCCTGCTATCTCTATGTAATATTTATATTTTTTAAGTGGATGGTTATTTGCTGCGAGGTAACGCAAGAGGCAAGCGAACAGATAAACTTTTACAGCACAATTTTGATAGGGAGCATTCCCTTTAAAAAGTTGTTCCGGTGTTGCTATTAATTGACTCTTGTTGTCACCTTTTATGTATTCTAAATTCTTCATGAACTTGTAGAGTTCAAATAATGACATATCTAAGAAATGAAATCTATTTTCAAATTCTGGAAGCTGTAAATAATCAACTTTAGACATTTTTGAAATGAAGTCGATAGTCTCCAGATGTGAATTTATTTCTAATTCTAAAATATTCATCGTTCTATATTTCGCCTTTTATTTTTTTGTCAAGAAAGTTTTTTATTTAGCTTAGTTTCTAATTTTTTGAATTCTTCTTTTTTAATTACTTCTTTGAATTGGTGAAAGGTTTTCATTACTTCATCTGAATTTAATTTTACATTTAGTAATAGATAGTCTTCTACAAATCTGATTAGGTTATCTTTTTGTTTCATTTCCTTTTTTCCTTTCTTGTGTGATGGTTGCAATTATCGCCTATCCATTGTGTAATTGAACACACTTGTTTTTGTGTAAAATATGTATCTCATTTTTAATTGTAGGTTTAAACTAGAATAGACTTAATTGAACAGGCTTTTCTAATTCAAACAATTTGGTTTTATGCTCTTCACTTGGTTTAATAAAATCAATTGAATTCATGTATATATTTATTACTTCGTCTTTATTTTCAGTTAAGCAATAGATAGATTTTCTTGAATTATATACAAAGCATTTGTATTGTTTTTCTTCCTGGTCTCTGGTTGCAAGCCTGTCGTTTGCGTCTTGGAATAGTAGCAGTATATTTTCCTTAGCCTCATAGATGCTCATGTACATAAATCCTACATAAGTAAGAGGCATTTTAAAACGGATTTCATAAATGTCATGGTTTCCCATTTTCCAAACTGTATCACCTGGACTTAAATTTAGGTCATGGTATCCAGTATTGAAAACGAATCCTCCTTTAATGATTGAATATTTTTTTTCAAGTGTTATTTGATTTGGTATACTTTTAATTATTTTCATTTCCTTTTTTCCTTTGTTGTGTGATGGTTGCAATTATCTCCTATCCATAGCCAAGCGTTTTTTTTTGGGCTGTCTGGATTAGTGCATCGTCTCATTGTTTCCTGTGATCTGTGCTTTTCTGCGAAAATACAAGTAGCGCATATTTTCGGTTTACCGAAAAAGGCAGTTAGAAACTGCCATATTGATTTAAGTATTTTCATTCTCTTTCTATCCTGTTCATTAAATAACAGTATACATCAAAGTGCTTATTCGTTGGGTTAGGATTGCAAAAATCTTTGTATGTTTTAGGATATTGATTTAGAATATTTTTGATTTTAACTTCTTGTGAATCTCTACAAAGATTTTTGCAATCCTCTAGAACTAAAATGTTTTCATGCCAAATTTTTTCTTTTAGTATATACAGCTTTCCCCATTTACTAAGCTCCCATATTTTGAAAGCTAATAATAAGGAAATGAGGGTAATTATAATTAGTTCTAGGCTCATAATTTCTTTTTCTCCTTTCTTGTTTCCCAAATTTCGTTTGCTCTCGCGTTTCTTATTTTTTCTTCTCCTTCCGTGTAATGATCTTGATAAAATTCTTCTTCGTCTGGGTCTATTGCTTCTTTTTTGCGGCTAGTGCTTATTAATGCGTATGCACCGAAGCAAAGTGAGAAGCAGAGTAGTAAGATTAATACTATTGATTGAATATCCATTGTCTTTGTCTTTTAGTGCTTTTAAAGTTTTGAAAATAATTTTCTCGCGCGCTAAATAATTTTCTTGTGACGAAAATATTTTTTTTGCAACCAGTGCATTTTTAATTTACAAAACTTGTGACGTAAAATTCTGAAAATAATTCAGTTGCGTCGAAAATCTCTGTAAATAATTCTGTTTATTTTTCTGGTTCTCGCGTAAGGCTTATGCAGGCGTGCAGGTGTGCCGGTAGGCAGAGCTACAGGCAGACTTGCAGGCATGTATTTTCAGCTAACTTTTTATTTTTTAGCACTCCCTTTTTTAGATTTGTCACCCTTAATATTTTTTGATTTTGACCTTCGTTCCTTAGGAAGTTCTTTAAAGAAAATATTAGAATACATTCCGAGTCTTACTGATATTTTTTTCAACTCTGACGATTTAAGATTGTAGCTAGAGCAGAATCCTTTGTGACTAATTCTTAAACTTCTGTCGTATGAATCACGAACAGATTCTTTTCCCTTCGCGCTTGTTGTGGTTACTTGTTTCTTGGTTGCAAGAATTTGACCTTTTGAATCTATAAGATTTTTTAAAATCTCTCTTCTTACTTTCTTCTTTAAGTCGTTAAACTTCTGACGCTTTCTTTCCGTTTCTTTGTCTGCTATAACGTGGACAATAATCATTAGCCCTATAAAGAAACTAACACCGATTACACCACGGCTAATACTTGAAGTCGGGTCTAATTTATTTACCGTTAATTCATAGTAAGACGCCCATGTAATCATAGCGACAATGACAGCATCAAGAACATAAGAAGCTTTTTTAAATCTCGTAATCACTAAAGTAATTGCAAGGGCTTCGAATAAAATTGAAACGCTGGTTGCTATACCGTGCTTTAAAAATCCCATTAAATCAGGAAATACTTTATTTAGAATCGTAACGTTTGCTAATTCATGCAGTGTAATACTGCCAATCAAGGCAATAGTTCCAATGAACATAAATACATGATGCTTTTCTAAATAATAAAAGTAAGCATTTTTAGCGGTTACTAAAGTTTCATAAAAAGACAAAGTCTTTGCTGTCTTCTTAGCAATTTTTACCTGTTTTTTACTTTTGATTTCGTCGACTTCGACCTTGTTAATCTCTTTACTAGCGGTGATCTTCTTTAGTTTACCGTTCAATTTCGCTAGGTGCTCGGTGTCCTCTGGGTCTAATACAGCCGTGGCTGTATTAGAATTAGGTTCAATTGTAGGCTCTTCTTTCCTGGCGTTCTGAATCTGATCATCTGGTTTAGTGTCAGAATTGAACAGGGAATTAAAGACGCTTCCAAAGAGAGAAGTTTTCTCGTTGACTTTTTGTTTGTTTTGTTCGTTATTACTCATAGATTTAATTTCCTTCCTCGTTGTGGGATAATCTTTCTAATGAAGAGAGTGGACGCGTAATTGCAAGTTTCCCGTTCACTCTCTTTTTTGCGTTCACGCTCTCAGCCTGGGCTTTTAAAGCCTTCTGATTTTCTTTCTCTTGTCGTTCGTTGTATCCGATTACTGATAGTAAAACTATCAATAAGCAGAACATTAAAAACCCTTCTTTTTTCTTACTCATTTGTTTCTCCTATTTGCTTTTGAATTAAATGAAGCTTTTCTGTTTGTGATTCGATTTCAAGCGTTGCATCGTCTTTATCTATAAGATTGTTTCTTAGGTTACTCGCTATTATCTGTATCAATCCAACACAGTCGCCCATTTCATCCAGTAATTTATCTTTCTTATTCATATAATCAAATCCTTTGCATCATTGATTCCTAAAACCTCGTCTTCAAAATCATCATCATCACATAACATAATTTCTTCGTCGTCATCTTCGAATTCGTCTGTTTCATCCAATTCAAATCTGCTTTCATATGATGCTTTTTTCTCCTGGAGAATTTTTTCAAATTCTTCATCACTCGGATACATTAAATTATCTATGCTTGCTATTCCGTGTTTGTCATAGATTGAAATTCCTTTTTCATCTTTCATTTTATTCTTCTCCTGGATACTTTTTAGTTTTATAAACAAATTCTACGCAGAGCGTGAATTGTTTTTTACAGTTTCCGCATACTGGGTATTTACCATGCAACGATGGAAATACTGTTTGCTCTTTATTGCAGTATGGGCAGACTGCAAATTCTTTTGTGGGCGTAAAATCCATACTCATTTGTCACCTTCCTTAAAATTTATTATGATTCCATCTGTTGAAATTTCTTTAAAATATTTTTCGATTAATCCTTTTTGCATATTTGTTAATTCCCCTGTTAGCATTAACTCATCTCTATCAATCACAGAAACTTTTAGCTTTGAAACTTGCTCTTTTCCTGCTCTGGATAAATGAGTATTACCCCATCCAATAAAATTATTCCAAGCTTTGATTTCATCACTAGTAGATTTTTTCTCTTGTCTGCTTTTATCCCCTGGGGCTTCGACCTTAAAACCGTTAGCCTCCAGAAGTTTTTTAGCTTCGTCAAGGTTTGGTTTTGCTTTAGTGTAAAATTCTGGCGGTAAAAGTATTTTTATATTTTTTACTTCTCTGCCTCCTTTTGAAGTTTCGTAATGTATTAATTCATACCTGTCTCTGAGTTGTTTTTCGTATTTGATTACATCTCTTATACTCACTCCTGTTTTGTCCGAAATGGTTTTGTTTGTAAGCTTTATTTCATCGCTTTTATTGATAGAAATAAAACCTACACAATGGCGTAATAGAATTAGATAAACCTTCAAAAGTGGATTTCCTTTAATTTTTCTCAAAGTGATACCATCATCTGTTACGAATTTTGGAAATGTGAAGGTGTTGCTTATCCATTCTGTCGGGATTTCTTTGTTTGCCATATTAGAAACTTTTAAAAAGAAATTCTTGTTGTTCGTTTAGCGGATAATACGGATATTCTACAATTTCGATTAACTTATCTTGGTGTTTGTGTATGTAGTCTATCGCGTCTGCTAGTGAACTAAATAATTTCTTGCTTTCCTTTTTATTTATTTTTATTTTAAAAGTGGGTCTAACAATATTCGATTTATTTTTATTTGTAGTTTTCATTTTCGCTTTTTTGTATATGTCAGTGGCTAAAATTTTCTAGGACTTCGAAGTCTCCAGAAATTGAGCAGAGTTCCATAAGGATTTCAACTTTAGCAGCTAGTTCATACCATTTCTTAGAAAACTTATTTTCTTTAAATTCTTTGTCTTCTTTTTCTTTTAGGTCTTCTAGTATCTCTAGAATCATTGATTCCCTTATGCTCATCATTTTAGTTCTACTCCTGACAATTTGAATTGCCAATGCTCTGATCTTTCAATTACTCCGTTGGGGTGCTTTACTTCTGTCCAGTTGCGTTTTATAAAGCTGTGTTCGATTGGGGTAAACGTAAAGTATGCGTTTACAGTAATAGTAATAAGCCCGATATACAAACACGCTAGAAAGAATTTGCCGATTTTTTCTAGTGCGCTTGGTTGCGGTTTTTGTGGTTGTGGATTAGCCATTGTTTGTCACCTCTTCTTTAATTTCTATCTGTCGTGTTTGAAGAAATTTTTTTAATGCTTTTAATTCCTTTTTATTTTTTGTTTCGATTTTAAAAAATTTGCTTGTTATTGTGTAATCATACCCCTCAAAAAATATAAAGGTTATGAAACTTTTGTAATATGGATGAGATTCTAAAATACTGATGATTGTTATCATAAATATTTTTCCTTATCTTCTTTTGTAAGAAGAGTTTTATAAATTTTTTTACTGGTTAGATTTCCCTTTAGATAATATTTAGCAAGGGTTACGGG
>JANMOF010000084.1:0-9489 GCA_031368925.1 Leptospiraceae bacterium | reverse complement strand
GCTTCTTCCTGGGTAAATTGATTTAATTTCGCCCCTGCAATTGCCCTATCATAAAACTCAATAGCGTTTAACTTGTCATTAGCTACTCTATATTTTTCCGCCTCGACTAGGTCGAACTTATGCCGAAAATTCATAGGAGCTTTGTCTGCCCACTTAGCCATCTTTTCCTGGTTTGCAGCAACCCGTTCTTGTATTTTAACTTTTTCATCATCAGATGAATGATTGAATAATTCCAATCGCAGCAAAGAATCATAAAGATAGTATTGTGATAGCGTAATAGATCCAGAAGCCGCAGCTATATTTTTTTCAGCTTGTATTGAATCCTCTAGCGCCCGGGAATATTCCTGGAATGAATAATTAAAAATCATCCTATTCAAATATATGATCCAGAGACCGGATATATTATTAGTTTCATGAAAACTAGGAAGCATAGCGCTATAATAACTTTCATAGAAAGGATTATTCAACTCTCCCACTGTTTCAATCCAACTTTTAGCGGCATAACGAAATAATTCGTTAAATAAAAGCACAAAATCCTGCTTGAGTTGACGCATAGTTTGACTAAATTTATCCATCTCCTCTACTAAACCTGTTAAATTTTTTCCAGCTACATAGGCATGAACACAATATTGCATTGCGCCTAGCGTGCTATTCGCAATATCCCCTGTTTCCAAGCCAACTCTATATCCTTCTAAAAGAGGAGCAAGAGATTCATTCAAATGATATTTCCAATGCGTGATAAATAAATATACATAAAAGTAAGTTCTCGCTTTGAATTCCTTTGCATTTAAACGATTCAAAAGGTTAATAGCTAGTTGCCCGAACTGATAACCTGTATCTATATCACCAACAGCACCACAGAGAATTAATCCATATGACGCATAACCGAAAGTAGACGCATGCGCATTTCCGTAGCGAATAGACAAATCAATCATTGCAAATGCAAACATCGGAACTAACATCGGTGCGGCAGTATATGATACTGGTATTACAGTCGAAATAATTCGCATGGCAGCTAATTTTTCCGGGTCAGTCATTACGGGTAACGAAAGTAAACCTTCAATACCTATCTTTGTCCAGGCTGCCTGCGTGTTCCCGATTCCTGCGCCTATATCTGCCTCTGTTGGTTTCTCAGGAATTACTACTCCAAGCAAATTTAAAATACTTAAAGAAGTTTTGATTGCCTCCGAGGCTTTATTTTGAGCTATATAAGAAGTAACTTCCACATCGTATATCTTTGCTTTTTCGGCTAACGTTTTAGCTTTTTCTAATGCAATATTCGCAAATTCTTTCAAGAGAGAAAACTCGCCTGTGACGCAGGCAATTTCCGTGGCTAATGTGTATAATTCTATAGATAAGTTATAGTTTGTATCCCAACAATTCTGAGGCAGGAGATTTATTGCTTCATGCAAATAGTTAAATGAGAGACTGTAAGCAGCTGAAGTCCTGGATTTTTTTCCTGCTAAAAAGTTATAGTATGCTAAATCAAATCTTTCATTTACTTCCACTATAAGATCTTTTGCAAGGTTTAAGTGGTTAATGATATCTAAAATTCTATCCTCTACTTCAGCCTTTGTATAATCCTTTAACAATAGACGGGCAATTTGCAAATGCACTGCCTTTTTTTCATCATCAAGAATTAATGAATAGGCAGCCTGCTGGACGCGGTCATGAACAATTTTATAATGCGGATTAATTTCTTCTATATCCTCTACAAATTTATAAGAATCATCTACAGGTAAAATAAAACCCTTCTCTAATGCCTCCCATAAATCTACAGCAGTTTCAACTTTTGTTTTTGAGATTATAGTTGATAAAGTTTTTAGATCAAAACGGTTTCCAATGCAAGCGGCTAATTTTAATATGCTTTGTGTGTTTTCCTGAAGTGTCTTTATTTTTTGTGCCATCAATTCAACAACACTTTCAGCTATTCCAATTTTTTTAATTTTTTCTATATCCCAATTCCAGGCAAGAATATTAGGCTCAAAGTATAAGAGTTTATCATTGTAGAGTAATTTCAAAAACTCGCCAATAAAAAAAGGATTTCCTTCGGTTTTAGAAAATACCAACTCGGCGAGCGCGGTAGTCTTGTCTAATTTAGAATTCAAAGAATCTGAAATTAATTGACTTACATGATAAAGATGTAATGGCTCCAAGTTAATGGATTTAATTTTAACTCCTTCCTTTTTTAAATCAGATACTGTTAGCATGAACGGATGAGTATCATTTACTTCATTGTCACGATAGGCTCCGATAAGATATAAACATATCTTTCCTTTCATCGACATGAGTGATTTTATTAGAAGATAAGATGCATTATCCCCCCACTGCAAGTCATCAAGAAAAATCGCCAACGGGTGTTCTTCTGTTGCAATTGCTTTAACAAAATTTTGAAATACAAAATTAAATCTATTCTGTGACTCGCCAGGCGATAAATCTGAAAGAGAATTTTGTTTTCCAATAATTAGTTCTACTTCAGGAATTACATTGATAATTACCTGCCCATTTGATCCCAATACTTCTAAGAGTTTATTTCTCCATATTTTAATTCGATCTGAACTCTCTGTAAGTATTTGCTTTATTAAATCCTGGAAGGCACTGAGAATTGCACTGTAAGGGATATTATTTTGGAATTGGTCATACTTTCCTGATATAAAATAACCCCGTTGTTCAAGTACAGGCTTATGGATTTCTCTTACCAGGTTTGATTTACCGATTCCTGAAAAACCGGAAATGAGCATAATTTCAATATTCCCCTGGCATACATTTTTAAAATTTTCTAAGAGTGAACTTACTTCTTTTTCTCTTCCATACAATTTCTGTGGTATTTGAAATTTGCTTAAATTATCATTGACAGCAATTGAAAATTCCTCAATTTTTCCAGTGGATTCAAGTTGGCTCAAACAATTTTGAAGGTCGGATTTTATACCGAAAGCACTCTGATATCTATCCTCTGCATTTTTAGATAATAGTTTTAGAATAATTTTTGACAGAATAGGAGGAATATTTTGATTTACCTCATGAGGGGGAATGGGTCGCATCGCAATATGACAATGAACTAATTCCATCGAATCATTTGTTTCAGCAAAAGGTACTTTTTGAGTTAGCAATTCATAAAACGTTGCACCTAACGAATAGAAATCAGTCCTGTAGTCTATTGCTCTATTCATTCTACCCGTTTGCTCTGGAGAAATATAAGCCAATGTCCCCTCTAAAACATCCGGGTTTTTGGCTTCCAGTTTTTCCTGGGCAAGCCTTGTAGATAATCCAAAGTCAATTAATTTGATTTGGTTTGTTTTAGCATTCCATAAGATATTGGAAGGATTAATATCTTTGTGGATGATTTTCTCTTCTTGTATACTCCCTAGAATATCTGTAATAGAAATGAATATTTTTAATAAACTAGTTAGGCTTAATTTATTAAATTCAGAATTTCTTAAAGAGATGCCTCCAAAATCTTCTTCGATGATCGCCAGACTGTTTTGATATTTCTCTAGACTATAAACTTTTATAACACCTTCTAAATTAAGGCTACTCAGTATTTCATATTCATACTTGAACTTGGTTAATTTTTCAAGCGACGGATACTTATCGTTAAGCTCTTTAATGATTACAGTTTTCTGATTATCTTTTCTAGTTGCCCTATAAATAATAGATGCATTACTTTCATAAAGTAACTCGTTAATTTCAAACTCTGATAATGTCATACGGTTAGTCGTTCCTTTTTTTTAAATGCCTTATTTATCTTCCAAACTTATTGAGTCATTGAAACCGAATAATTTAGCAGCAAGAATCCATTGCAACCAACATATCCAGGCATAAGGGATATATCCAAAGTAACCGAGGATAGGCATTTCGGAAAATGGTAGATGAACATAGTTTACATAGGGAATGGAATACTTCCAATAGCTTGCATTCAAAGGCTTGTAATCATATAATTTTTCGCTACCAAAATTAATACACTCCCAGATGAGTCCACTAACGAGCATTGCAATTCCAATCAGCATAAGCTTTGACCAATCGCCATGTTTAATAGGTGTAAATACATTAGAGAAACCTAATATTCCAAGCATAGCACCTATTATAATCACAGGGTTCAACCAAACCGTAAAAAACATTTGGTGCGGGTACAATCCCATTAAGAGAGAAAGCGCAATTCCAGTTAATAAAATAATAAATTTCACAGTCTGTGAGACTTCTATTTTCGGACCAAACGCATATTTATATTTTAGTGAAGGAATTGTTTCGAAAAGATGATAAAATTCAAAAATAATTGGAAATATAATTGTATACGATGCCATATACCATACATAATTTCCATAGACGGTAAAAACCTGGTTATTCGGATAATACCAATTTTCCAAAATAAAAAAATTTAGATATTCAAAGATAAACCAGCCCACACTTGATATGATTGCAAGTAATGTTATCGTCTGCGGCTTTGAGGCTATTAGAGATTTTCCCCCGGTTCTTTTAAATACAATGCCGTCCAGGGTTATAATAATACCCCAAAAAACTGGAACAAACATAAATGGGTCAAGTAAGTCATCGAAGAATGGAAGTTTGCCCCAAAAAATACCAAAACTGATTAAGAACATTATAATACCAGTTTTAAACCAGGGAGGATAATGTCCATTTACCACAGAATTACTTTGATTAACCGGTGGTTTTTTGAAACCAATCAAACCTGGAAAAATCATACAAAGTAAAATAACGAATTCAATCACTACACCTGTCCAAAAAATAGTCGGTGAAAAACCAGGGATAGGTATTTCACTTTTTATTGCCGGAAAATATCCATAACCGGGAATCATTCCATCCCATTTTATTAGGCTTCCAATTAGCGGTATAAAGATTACTAATAGTAAACTCAAAACTAAGAAAATTTTTTCTCTAAAACTTTTACTCATATATTTTACACCTTTATATTACACAAAGAAATTTTTTCACTATAAAAACGGAATTTCCTTTTTCATTATATTCAATATGATCAAAAAAAATTTTAGACATTAGAATTCCACGACCATGCCCAAGACTACTTGAATTACTATCATCGATAGAACGCGCTAACATTTTTTTATGGTCAAATCCATTTCCTTCATCCGTAATAGAGACTTCTATTTTTTCTGGAGTTAAGGAATATATAACGGTTATCCTCTTATTAATATTTAGAGGATCTTTTTGTCTTTCGGAAAGTATATGTATATAAGAGTCATTTGCCAGTGCTTGGGATTTTTCTTCAAAACTGATTCCTAAATTTCCATGCTCCATTGAATTTATTAGCAGCTCTCTGACACAGAGTTTTAAATTCATAGTAGTCTCAATATCACAATACTTTGTTACAGCAGCCGAAAGTCTTTGGGAAACAATGTCTACTTGTGTTAAGTAATTTTCCAATTTATAAACCTGGGATTCGCTTTCGCATAATCTTAATAAAACATCCTCTTCTACAGCAGAGGCTGAGCCAAAAATAACAAAGCCTCCATTCTGAGATAAATACTTTAATTTTAAATGCATTTCCTTTGGCTCACCAAACTTAGTAACTAAATCGCAATGAAAGGAAAGCACATCAGTGGAATGAAGTAATTCTTGAAATTTCTCCTGCGCAAATTTTTCGTTTATTGAATTAGATTTAAAAACTAAATCAATAAATTTTTTATTCATAATATCATTAGTAGAATATTTTAAGATTCTACTGACAGACTGGTTAATAGAGAGTATCCTCCCTTCAGAATCTAATGAAAAAATTATATCTAATGAATTTTCAACCAGGTCTCTGTAATTTTTCTCTGATTTTTCTAGCTCTTTCATTAACACTGCATTTTTAATAATTTGCAGATAATAGCTAACGGCACTTTCTAAAGTATCTAATAACTCCTTGCCTTCTCCTTCTTTAATTACATATCCGAATGGACGATAATCATTCATGATTTCGAATGGATTTTTCAAATCCTGGTATGCCGAATGAAAGATGATAGGAAGATATAAATTTTTCTTTTTAATTTCAATGAAAGTTTCAAAGCCATTTTTGCCTTCCATCTTGATGTCCAAGATTACTGCAATGACACGAGAGCTAACTGTTTCAATACCTTCATTGCCATTCTTACATAAAATAAGTTCATATTTTTTTCCAAGTGTAATTTGCAAAGCTTCCCGCACATGCTGATCATCGTCTACGACTAGAATAACAGGCTTTGCTTTTAAATTACCAAGATCATTAATTCGTATCTCGGTATCCTGTGTCGGCGGGATGGATTCGTTGTCCAATTTATGATTAGATTTTTCACGAAAAAGTTCAAACTCGTCTTCCACAGTTATTTTTTCTCCTCATTTACTCAAACGTTTACGGTAAAGTGATAGGCAGTTTACAAAATGTAAACAAAAATTAACGATAAAAGAAAAATTTGCGAGCAAGAACAATACAACTTATCTGCGAAATTGCTCTTTCAATTCCTGCAATCTCATATCTTCTGGTTTTATCTGCAAGCAGGTATCTAATGTTACACGCACCTTCTCGAGATTGCCAATACTTATATATGATTCTAATAATAGGCTGAGATTGTTATAATTTTTTGGATACCTCAGTCTGGCTCGCTCGGCAACGGTAATCGCTTTATCGTATTGCTTTAGTTCCTTATATACAGATGAAATTTCAAATAGGTAATCTGTAAGATGTGGGTAATCAGCTATTAATCTCTGACTTAAGTCTAAAAACTTTTCATAGTCCCGTTCTATTTTATAAGTAGAGAGTAACTTCAAAGTCTGTTCAAGACTGGCTCTTTCATCGTTTGTAGGTAAGCCTTTATAGTAAATCTTACAGAGAGATATATCATCCATGAGTTTACCCGTAGCCGCAATCAAATCATAGATTTTTTGCAGGTCTCCTTCTGCATGCTCTACATGATGAAGAAACAATTCATGGTCTTCATTTATAATATCATATTCAGAATCAATTTCTTTTCCTATAATAATATCATCTCGTCCATCTGAGCCTAATATGATTATATCGCCAGCCAAAAGGGAGAATACCTGAACGGAGATACTCCCTGCTTGCCCCTGAGTGCCAAGTTTTGTATAAGGGATTGTATTTTCGATAAAGCTTGCCTTTGCGTCTCGATAAAGAACGATATCAGGATGCTCGGCATTTAAAAAATACATCACGCCAGTTCTCTCGTCAATGAGTCCGAAGACAAGTGACATGAGCATAGACCCATCAAAACTTACAAATGCTTTGTGCATTTCAATAAATGCATCTTTCAACCATTTCTCGGGGTAAGTGCTTTTTTTGTAATCAGTAGATATAGTTCGTTGAACAATAGATTTGAATACAGTGCCTAATACTAATACTCCGCCGGCTCCCTGTATTGACTTACCCATCGCATCTCCATTTAAAAAAACAACATACTTATTCCCCTGTAACTCTAAGTTTTCAGAAATATTTATATCGCCACCTAATTCGTAATGCCCGTTTCTAAAAATAAATTGCTTCTTTTGTTTGATAAAAAAATCAATCTCCAGGCTAGGGCTATCCGCGTTATTTTGCGCTAGAGGCTCTATTAAAAGGGTATTCAAAAAATAATCCCCATCTTGTTGCTCTTTTAAAGTTTTAACCTCAATTAGTGCCTGGTTCAAATCACGTGTTCTCTCCTCAACTTTCTCTTCCAGGCGAGCATATAATAGTGAGTTTTCTACACTTACTGCAATCTGGGAAGATAATACTGTTAGAATTTCCACTCGATCTGGAGTAAATGCATCTGTAGTAAGATTATTTTCTAAGTATACAAGTCCGACCAGGTTCCCCTGATTAATTACCGGGTAACAAAGAATAGACTTTGGTGATTTATTTTTTATATAGACATCATTTGAAAACATTTCAGATTTAGATGCATTGTTTAATAAAATTAAACTTTTAGTCCTAGCTACATAATTCACAATACTGGTCGCAAAATTTGCATTAGCCTCAATCGGCTCAGCTTGCAAAACTCTAATTTCATTTGTATTTGCATTTCCTTCTGCTTCAATATAGAAATTATCTTTTTCCTTTAAAATAAAAAAGCCTCTCTCCGCTCCGGCATTCTCGAATAAGATTTTCATCATCTTCTCCAAGAGTTTTCCCAAATGAATTTCTCCTGAAATAGTCTGCGAGGCTTTTATAACTGTATTCAAATCTAAAAAATTCCCATTCAGAGTGCGATTACCCTCCGTAACAAATGCATCCCCATTTCTTGGCTGATACCTTCTTTTTAAATCAGGGTATTTATCTAGTAATCTCTTTACTATTGGTTCAGAACCCCATTTTAAGTATGCATAATGCGCTTCCACTAAGTGAATCATTTCGTATTGCTCTTCTTTCGCATTACTCCAAATAGCCGCAGAAAGTTCATTGGCAATTGCCTCTTCTAAAATATATTCGTGTTTCTTTGCTAATGAAATAGAGGTATGATAGTCCTTTAACGCAATATTAGAATTACCCTCTATTTCATTAATAATACCCTGAATAATAAAATACTTATGACCGTAATTCGCCTCACAATTTTTTGCCCAAATTTGCATTCGTTTAGAATTCTTTAGAATTCGTTTCTTGTATTCTTTCTTTTTAGATTGAACCGTAGAAGTAGAATACAGTTTGGCTAGGTTTAGTGAATCCCAAAAAACAATTTCGGGAACAAACATAGTCCCCAGATTACTCTTCTCATGCCTCATTGCCTTACGAGAATATGTTTCTACTGAACTCGGGTCTTCAAAAAAATACCCAAGCATACACTTAATCGTATAATAGCAATGTAGTGCACTGGAATTATTACTCTCTATCCAAGCAGGGAGAATCTTATCCTCGTCAAAGGTATTTCCCATTAACCGCATGGAGTCCGAAGTAAGGTTCTTTAGGTTAATAGCAGCTTGCCCCACAATTGCCGCAATGTAATAGGCGTGGTCTTGTTTGATCTTTAAAAAAGTAGGCTGCACTTTTTCAAAAACATCCAAAACCTCCGGCAAAGGTTTACGCATTGCAAGAGCTTGAAAACAAATATGAATTAGGGAATAACTCGTATACTCGAAGTCACCGTTTTCTATCCCACTCTGGATAGATTTTAGAAGATATTCTTCTCCTGTCCTGGCATGGTTTGTCCAATGATGAACAGCGCAGGCATAAACCATAAGAGTCCTACATTCAACCGACTTAAGATTATACTTATCAATAAGCTTAATCGCGAGTTTCCCCCACTCCTGCCCACTTGAAAAATCTCCCAATCCTGAACCCTGAATCATTCCGAACACAATAAATGCAAATGGGGATAACGGAGATATACCCTTACGAAGAGTCAAGTTTAACATTTTCATTACTAGAACCGGGAATAGTATTGGCTTTGATAGATTGGAAGGAGCTTTGCTTGCTTTGAGTAAGGGCTTTAATGCTTAATCCGCTTCTCGTGAGATTAGATGTAATTCTATTATTTGAGTGGCTGGGATTCTTGCAATATTTATTTTTGA
>JANMOF010000268.1:0-10073 GCA_031368925.1 Leptospiraceae bacterium | reverse complement strand
ATTGCTTGTTGTGGGTTAGATGGCTGAGTTAAAATGGTAGCTAAAATCGAACCAAGAATACTAAAAACGAAAGAGTCTAAAAGTATAACGACTGGGTTTTCTGATTGTGCTTTCCAAACATATCTAATCGTAAGGATATTCAATACTCCTTTACCTTGCATAGCATAATAAAGTACAAACGAAGCAATGCCGCTTAATAAATAGTATTCAAAAAGAATATCCAATATTTTCATAGATTTTTGCGTAAATATTCCTGTATCATACAATTACATTCCTTATATTAAAATTAAATCGTCAATCGGAAAATTTTTGAAAAAATACAATTCAAACATGCCTTTTAGTGATGTATTAGAAGGTCTATGAATTCAATATCCTTGGTTTTTTAATGCTTAAAATGATCGGTATTTATTAATCACGGAGCTAACTTGGATTAATATCACATATCTTTTTATTAGGACATGAGGTAAAGAAAAAAGCCTTTATAAATTTAGTATTATGATTTGTCTAAAAATTAAAGTTTACTACTATGAGTATTTCTTGCTTTTATACTTGAAGTTTAAAAAAATTGTATAAAGAAATCTAAATTTAAGAAGGGCTTCTTAAGGCTATAATGCTTAGTATATTGGATCCGACAGATGTTTTTAAAAGTTATTTGAAAAGGATTTGCAGAAAATAAAATCAGGTCTAAAAATATGACGAAAAAAGCTTTAAATAAAACAGTGGAAGTTCCGATCAAGAAGGTAAAAAAAAACGTACGTAAAAGTTTTTTCAATGACAAAAATAATTCTATCTTATTCGGATTTATTGGTATTATTCTTGGCGCATTGATTTCAACATTGCCCACTTATTATAATTCCTTCGATACATTCAAAAAGAATAAAATTCAAGCGACTATATTAGTTCAAAGTAAAATTTCAAAAATTATTCAACTTAATTCCAGATATATACAAATAATTATTTTTAGTTCTGATTATTTAAAAGGAGAACCAGCTTATGGGAAAAAACACGCTGCTTTATGGCAAAAATACTATCAATTTCCATCAACCGATGATGAGGAAATAAAAAGTTTACTTCAAGAAGTAAAAACTCAACTTATGTCTGATTTAAGCTATCATAGGAATTCAGGGGAAATAGAAATTATTAATAATTTACATAAAAATTTAAATATATTCTATACTCAATTATCTTTTGAACTTTCAGAATCAAAAATATCAATTTGGAAAAAGATACCGTTCCCGAATACTTATATAATTAACCGTAGTAATGAAGAAATTGAAAAAAAATTACTAGAAATAAAAAGGACAATACATGAGAATAATTAGTTTTACAATGATACTGTACCTTATATTTATTACAATGGTTTGGACTGATTCAATTATAAGTACCCAACACTTAAATCCTTGGTTCAATACAACGGCAAAATTGGAGAGGTCTTGCAAATACAAAGGGGAATTTATTACATTTTATCTTTCTCCAGGAGAGAACAAAATCAAACTTTCCATTGTAATTCTTAGCTCTAAAACTCCAAATTGTTTGCAAGATTCAGATAAAGGAAACACCGTCGAGATTTTACTTGATGTTCAGTTAGATAAGATAAAAAATTTAGATATTAATAAACTGAATGATGTACACAAGTTATATACCAAAAAAAGGGTTCTCATTATAGATATAGATGATAAAATGAAAATTAATATCTATAATGACCGAGGTGAAGGTAAAGAATTTTGTAATTATATTATTAATGAAGTGTTAGATAAATAATAAAGGATAGAATATGTTAAAATTTAAGAAACTTTTTTTTTACTCATTTGTAATAATTATTATTGGCTACTCATTTAAAATTTATCCTGATGAGATTTATTTATTCAATAAATATAAAGATAAATTCGTCAGTGAATTTATTTCCGAAATTACTGATGAAAAATTCTCCAACTATTGGGGTCAGTCTTTATCTGAAATAGCTAGAGAAGTAGCAGGCCTTACCTTATTATATCATTATAATCAAGGTGATCAAGAAAAAATAGACAAATTACAGAAAAACATAAACTCAGTAAATCTTTTCACAAGTGTAGGACAAGAGCTTAGAGTGGATAATGATGCATTTGCCCATACAATAGAAGGGAGTAATGGAGGAAAAATTATTATTAATGGCGGCTTGTTGCTAGTCTTCAGTATCCTTTCCTCTTATAATGCTTATGACAGGTACGGTATTTACTCAAATTATAAAAACCCATTGATTTTAGATGAATATTTACCTAATTTAAAAGAAATTTTAATTAAAAAATGGTATGTACGAGATCAGTCTTTAAAATTTTATAAAGATTTTGATAATTTTCTTTTTGAAACTTATCAAAAAGAAAGAAAAGAATCTCTAACATCCAGATATTCAATAGATGATTTTCAAGAAATAAATCTTAGAATATTAATGCTTTTTACTTATGGACATGAAATTGCACACATTTTATATGAGCACAAAGACAAATCTTTGGAAAATGAAATCGAAGCTGATAATGCTGCTGCTTTATTATTACTTACTCGCATTAAAGGTGGTTGGGGAATTAAGCATAAATTAGGAAAAACTTGTGCAATAATCGAACCTGTTTTACTTTATTTTGATTTAATGGCTTCTTATGAGAAGGATTTCAACAATGGGGATAATTTGTCTAAAAGAAAAATATCTTTTATGAGGAATTATCTTTATGTAGACTCGTTTTATAGCGATATTTCACGTAAACCTAATAAAGATATTAAACCTAATAAGGAGAATAGTTGTAAATAATTCGTAACCCATTTTAGGTATTGTTAAAATCAGAAATAATATCATATCTAACATAAAACTCTTTTGTACCTTCTTTTATATCGAAGTATAAGTTAAGTTCTGTAATAATTGGTATAAATATTCTATTCTCGGTAATAATTGTTGTCGTAGGTATGGCTTTACCACCTGTTGATTCATCAGATAGTTTCTCTTTTAATTCTATGTCATAATATAGTGAAAGATTATTAGAAGCATGGGTGAAGATATAGACTACTTTGTGCATACTCCATATTATCTTAGTCGTATGAGGTTCTAAAAAAAACTCTAACTGACTTTTAAATATTTTATCGGACAAACTAAGAAATAATGAAAAATTATTTAAATGAGGGTACAGCTTGTCTGTTTTCAATATTTTTTTGTCAGTTTTTGTTTCACGTCTGATAATTGGTGGAACAGCACCATATTCATCGAAAGCTATTTTATCTGCTGCATTATTCTCAATTATACTTGGAATTTCTTGTTCAACACTGCCAACTTGGTTTCGCATAACGACTTGAGAGTGAGTTTTAATAATCGTCGTAGATTTTTTCAGAACTTCTGGAAAATCAATATCGCCTGAAACATATTCTGACAGCAAAGATTCAAGAGCACCTAGGTCTGAATACTCATATTTGTATAATTCTCGATTACGCATTAGAATTTTATGCAACGCATCAGCACCTTGCTTTGTTGATGAAGGAACATATGTTGAAAATTTTTGATAAAGATGGTTTCTTACAAAGTCCTTAACAAAACTTCCAAACAAAGACCAATCGCTAGAATATATTTGAAGGACTTGTTTTACTGCACTTGACTCGCGTGCTAAGTAAACAATAACAACATTGTCTTTATAGTCCACCAGACTTGGTACTTGATGACTAATGTCAGCTATAAAAACTTTTGACTCAGCAATCAAATAATCTTCATTTAAAATATTAGTAATGCGGAGGATAAGAGAAACCTCTGAAAATGATAAATCTTTCGTTTCATAAATCTTTCGAATGGTTGCTTTATCGGGAACTTCTTCTACATTTATTTTTTTAATATATTCAAGTTGAATTCGTCTTCTTGGATTATCCTGGCTTAATAAAAGCAAATAAGAATTTTCATTTCCGAATTGAAGTATAGTGGATGGATCACGCCCTGAATAATAATATACTTTTTTATTATCAACAGATTGGGCAATTTTTTTCAAACTCCATCTTTCATCATTTGGTTGAACAACTATTTTTAAGTTTTGAGCTAACTCAAATTTATTGTTTGATGATATATAATTCAAAAAACCTGGATTCGAATCTGCAATATCCAAATTTGAAATTGAATCTGCTATCTTTGATTCGATAGTATTTATAATTTGTGAAACAAGCTCTATGCTTTCTCTACTTAAAGCTTCTCTACCGGCAGTAGGGTGTAAAATGGATAAATTTACTACACCGCCTAAGTTGAAAAAGCCTGATAGAGGAATAGGAGCTAACCCGAAGTAATTGCGAAGTCCATAAATTCCACCACCTCCTTGTGTTAGTAAAATTTCTCCTTTAATAGGTTGTGATCTTATAATAATATTAGTACAACGAATTTTGACCAAGTTTTGATTGGTATAATTCAAT
The DNA here is from genome assembly GCA_031368925.1 of Leptospiraceae bacterium. Classification (GTDB taxonomy): domain Bacteria; phylum Spirochaetota; class Leptospiria; order Leptospirales; family Leptospiraceae; genus UBA2033. The sequence goes on along the minus strand of JANMOF010000268.1, from coordinate 5,669 downwards.
GTTAAAGTGAAACTTGAATTATTTTCACTCGTTATACTATGTGTTTCTGTTTTATAAAGATTTTCAGATCTAAGATCAAAAAAATCAAAGTAACTGTTTTGACTAACATTTGTTCCATTTATTATAACCGGTATATTCAAATATTTAATGTATGAATTTAGATAACTTATAGCCCCTTGAACCGTAAGGTTTATGGCATCATCTAATTCAGCAATGATTTGAGTTCCTGCTTCTCTTTCTTCTTCGATAATTTTAATGTCAATGCACTCATCAGTAATAGATAATGATTCTCTTTTTGCAAATGTTTCTATTGTTTCATTACCCTGTAAAGAGTGAGTGATTACTTTTATTGATTTACAAACTCCAAAATTTGCCATTGCTCCAATTCCGAATGTCCCTACTACACCAGCTTTTTGAGCTATTTCATTATTCTTTCCACTTGAACCTGCTTTCCAAAAATTATTACTTATGACATCTTTATTCATACCGATTCCGTTATCCTCGATTGTAATATATTTGGAGTCAATATTTACAATGATTTTTGGTTTAAACAAATCTATATCATCAAGTTGTTTTCGCATTAAAATTGCATCGTAGCCATTTTGAATGTTTTCACGAAGTAGCGCATATGGGGAATCGTAAATATCATTAGAAAGGATCTCAAGGACTCTTCTAACTTCAATTTGGAAGGATAGTTTACTTATATTATTCATTTTGTAATAACTTCAATTTTTTTAATTAATTCTTTTATTGCAGGATCCGAAAGAGAAAGAGCCTTAGCTCTATTTGCAGCTTCGGTCATTTGAGTTTTATTACCTAATTGTATAGTTGCATTTAAAACAGCAATTGCTTCTTCGTTTGTTCTTGGTATCATGAATACCTTTAGTGCTAATGCAAAATCTTCGGTTTGTAAAATGCATTCCGCCAAAAATTTTCTAACGAAATCATCTTCTATGCTTAACTTTAATAAAGCCGATTTCGCATCAGAATAATTTTTGACATTCATTAACTTTTCTATTTCCAGTAAGCCCCCATTAATATCCAATGCTATTGGCTTTTTAATTTCTAAACTATAATGGCTTACGTTTTTCGAATCTATTCTTCCTGCCGTCCATATCGGATTGTCAAATGGTGATGACTCTGTTTTCTCTCTAACATGTAAAGTTACATTTAAATTTTCATTTTCCGCTACGCTCTTTATTTCAATTAAATTGTATTGTCTATTATTCCCAACAGGCAATTCATTTGGTCCTCCACATAAAGTACCCGCACTAAAAACAGTAATCTTTTTTTGTTCAATCACATCGCTAAACTCGTGGATTATTTCAGTTTTATGCTGGTGCCCATGAAACCCAATAGCAATTCCTGAATCAATAAAGTTTTTCAGACGACCATTTTCCATGTAATTTGATTCGTACGGTAAGCCCTTAGTGTTATGATGCCATGCCCCTAAAATTAACCTACCTTTTTTCTTGAAATCTAGGAGTTTCAAATTTACATTTGCAATACATTCTGGATGTATATCGCCAACGAATCTTAAATGGTCGTTGCCATAACAGCTATTGAAAGCTGTTATAGTCAAATTAAATTCGGGAAAATCGAAAATGTCATATTGCTGCTTGGGATCCAAGCTGTATTTTCTCTCATTACCATAAAAAGTAGAATAGAAATTTGTAAAAGCTTCTAGTCTTTTATTATATTTTTCATTATCGACTATTTTGTAAAAAGAAAGATCTTTCCATGACCAACGCATAAATGAAGAAAATTGATTGAATGAATCGTTATAAAATTCCCATTTCAAAGTGTTCTTTTCATCGAGAACCTTTGCACTATCAATTTTTTCCATGCTTTCTTTTGAATATTTCCAATCTATGTCATGGTTTCCAGGAAGGATAACTATCCTCTTTTTGTTTCCGTTAAGAAGATGATTAGCTAGTTCATTAAAAAAATTGATAGCTTCTTCATATTGATTTTGAACTTCTACTTCAGAACCATCAGACTTACTAGAACCACGAATTATATCGCCGCTTACAATAATTATATCCGGTGATTTTATTTTTGGTGTCTCATAAGCAGTATATTGATTCTTGTCATTTATTAATGAGGAAAGTAAAGCATTATTGGAAATTTCACAGCCCTGACTTCTGTGTATATCGGATATGTGTAATATTGAAATGATTTCGGTCATTGATTATTTTGTTATTTCCGTCAACCCCATTAGGCTTATTTTAACTGCTAGTAGTCCACGCTTCTCCAAGATTGTCCTGACTTAATAACTTGTCAAACTCATTCATTATTAAAAGTTAAACTTTCAAAAATATTCATTCATACACTTACTTTCGACTTCCGAGATGATCCCACTTTCCAGAAGTCGATACTCCCCTACCCTACTACTTTAATTTTCATAAGATACAATGTTAAATCACCCCTAGTCCATAGCGAAGAAACTAATCTGTCTTAATTTAAAGAGTTAGCAGAATGATTAAGATGTTTTTGTTGACATAAAAATTATGCAAGGTAAGCTGAGTCTCGAGGTAAGGACATGGATCTTTTTGAAAAAGAAAACTTCTTAAAGAAGGAACATAAGGCAGATTACCATTTTACTAAATCTTATAATGGCATGACAGAAGAGATAGATCGTGTCGCAAACGAACCCGTAACAATTTGGGGACAAATAACATCGTGGATTTACCTCAAAATTTTTGGTACTGTTGATATTTCTAAAGATGGGGACAATGGAAAAAAGATGAATGATTTTGAAAAATATCAATCATCTAATGCCTTCGATAAGATAGAAGGTCATTTTAAAAAGTTTTCCGATGATAGTCTTTCACAAGATGAAATCGAAGTCGAAGTTAAAAGGAAAAAGTTATGAGCCATTTAGCTGACTTAATTGGAGAAAAAAAAACAGGAACTATCGTCTTTGGATTTAAAAGGATTAGAGATGTTAGTATTATTGAAATAAGGAACTCTATAAATTACTACAGCAAGTCTTCCAAATTAGACTCTAGTTTATTTTTTTATATTGAAAGGTTAGGAAAAACAATTCAAAGAAATAACTTTCAGATCAAAAGATATGAGAGAATTCAGGCAATTGCCCAAAATTATAGAACATATGAAATTGCTTATTCATTTGAGTCTATGAATTTACTAAAAAATAGAATCAAAAATTATGATTATATCATTTTCTATGAGACGGAAGATTTAGTGAGTGAGTATGAAAGTATCAACTATGCGTTCAAAAGACAAAAAGGAAATTGCTTAAAATTAAAAAAAATTTCTGAGTTAACTCGATTCATTAAAGATTATGAAATCGGTCAGCTAGTTTAAATTAGTAACCCGCAAAAACCTATACTCCCCTACTCTACTTTTAAATTAAAATCTTTATCGTCTTTGAAACTTTCCCCGATTCTATAATAGTAAATAAAGCCTTAAAATAAAAATTTAAGAAAATACTATTTATACAGTTTCAAATTCAAGTCCTTTTATATAGATTGGCTTTTAATATTGAAAGAAACAAAATTATGGTAAAATAGTTGTCTTTCTTGTTATTTCAAAAATTTAATCTAAAGGCTACAGAAAATTTAAGTAAGATAAAAGAAGGCGTAAATGAAAGTAATTAGTTTCTATAATGTAAAAGGCGGGACAGGAAAGACATCCTTATCTTACCTATCAGGACAATATCTATCAAGCATAGGAAAGAGAGTCTTATTTGTAGATTTAGATCCGCAAGCTAGCTTAACTCATAGACTATTAGAAGCTAAGCCCCAGAGAACAATTTATAATCTGCTAGCCGAAAACGAAAGTTTGTCTGATTGTATACAAGAAATAAATCCTAGACTTTCGATTATATTATTCTAGATAATCCTCCTTCATGGAACAGCCTCGTAATTGCTGGGCTGTCAGCAAGCGACTATGTTTTCATCCCTACTTTACTTTCTCAAAATGATCTTGATTCTGTACAATTTACTTTATCAGAATTCAAGGAGATAGATGAAAATTTAAAACCCTTAATCATATTAAATCGAACTAGCAAACAAGAAACAAAAGAAGAAACTGAGTATTTGCAAGCATATAATTTTGACTCACCCATGTATCGTTTTCCCGTTTCAACGAGCGTAAAAAAAGTTTTAGATAGGGGAGAATCTTTAGAACTTAAAAAACATTCTGATTTAAAAGAGACCGTTTTAAATATGTTATCAGTTAAGGAAATAGCTGTATGAGCGGATTAAAAAAGACAGGTTACATAGAAGATGGGAAATTTATTTATGAAAAAGAAAAGTACGGCGAAATTGAGATAAAAGAAATCAAGGTTGATTTCAAAAAAAATGTCAGACATAGTTATAGTGCTCAAGAGTTAGGTGAACTTGCAAGTTCTATTAAATCCCAAGGACAACTCCAACCAATAGGAATAGACGAAAAAGATAATTTAGTTTATGGGTTTAGGCGTTATAAAGCAATAAAAGAAATATTAAAACAAACAAAGATTAAATATGTAAGGGTTTCGTTTGATAACTTAGATGTCGTACAGTTAGTTGAAAATATACAGAGAGATGATTTAAAAGATTACGAACTTGCAAGTAGCTTAAGCAAACTAAAAGAAGAGCTTAAAGTGAGCAATAAGGAATTAGCTTTAAAGTTAAATAAAACAGAAAAATGGATTGAAGATAAAATTAAACATTCTGAATTGATAAAAGAAACTGCGAGCCACGTCGACGTGGGAACTTTGGAAATACTCAAACAGTTTCCAACTAGTAAAGTAAATGAGACAAGGAGACTTTCTCCAAAAGAACGAGTTGAAGTTTTAACTAGTGGGAAAACTCAAAAGCAAATAAGAAATAAAGTATCATCGAAAAGCCACGTCAACGTGGGTAATAAAAATAAAACATTAGCATTGCAAGAGAGAAAGTATACTAAGAAACAATTAGAGTCACAAATTTCGGAAATAGATTCTCAAATTGCAACACTAACTGCCAAAAGAAAAGAAATAACAAAACAAATAAAAGCATTATCTAAAAAATAGAAGAAGCATTAAATCTGCCGTATTTTTTTACAAATATCATGTATTTTTTCTTTTATTATTGATTGCAAATATTTGTACATCATGGAGTATATACAAATATAGATTAATGTCGTCATCTAACGACGACGATAATTTATGTGAAAGCAATCATATTGCTTGCCTATCGCAAAACAAACCCAGTGACTTTGGTCGGTTGCTGGGTTTTTCTTTTTTTGCACCTTTTTTCAAAAAAAGTACTTTACATCTAATAAGACATAATATCAAGTACGTACTCGAGGTATGGTTTCCTAAGATCCTTATCATACCTTATGACTCGACCAAATATAGTCATGCGATAGGTAAGTCTAAAATCAAACTTTAGCCTGAACCTCAAAGGACAAAAATATAAAGAGAGAAGGGCTAATGTATTCAAAATTTCTTGTACTCCAAAAATATAAACTCATAGATGATTTGCATACATGGCTTAATAGTTTCCATGTATGCAAATACAAAAAAGAAAGTAACATACGGAGTGTTCACATATAGAAAAAGAACCGGTGAATTAAAATCTAATCTACGCGTAGTAGGGGTAGTTTCATTTTTCTCCCTTTTAAAAGAGGTGAGTATATGAGGACAGCCATATTCAACCCTATCAGTTTTAAAAAGC